>JAYPMF010000020.1:1269-9922 GCA_038129785.1 Flavobacteriaceae bacterium | reverse complement strand
GCCTAACTGTACTTGCTTTCTGTTGCACTGGTCCTATTCGCCGTGGCGAATGACGGGCATTACCCGCTATACTGCTCTGTGGTGTCCGGACTTTCCTCTCTTATAAAAAAGAGCAATAAGACAGCCTGCCATTACAAAGTTAATCTTTTGTTGATAATTTCAGATGAAATTATTTGTTGACCAACGTATGAAGATTTTTCAATTTTTATCTTTGTTTAGAAGCCACAAACATGGAAACTTATATTGTTTCAGCCTTAAAATATCGCCCTCAATCCTTTGAGGAAGTTGTGGGTCAACAGGCAATAACAAAGACTTTGGAAAACGCCATAGAAAAAGATCAATTGGCACAGGCACTTCTTTTTTGTGGTCCAAGGGGAGTAGGAAAAACCTCCTGTGCGCGTATTCTGGCTAAAAAAATCAACAGTCAAGGAAAAAATAACTCTAATGAGGATTTTGCTTTTAACATTTTTGAGTTAGATGCAGCTTCAAACAATTCTGTGGATGACATCCGAAGCTTGAATGAACAAGTTAGAATCCCACCTCAAGTTGGCACACACAAGATCTACATAATTGACGAAGTACACATGCTTTCCTTAGGAGCTTTTAATGCTTTTCTTAAAACCCTTGAAGAACCCCCAAAACACGTAATTTTTATATTAGCCACTACAGAAAAACAAAAGATAATACCTACGATACTCTCTCGATGTCAAACGTTTGATTTTAAAAGGATTAGCACTAAAGATTGCAAAGAATATTTGGAAAAAATTGCCACAGATCAAAACATAGAATTTGAAGAGGAAGCCCTTGAACTGATAGCCCAAAAGGCAGATGGCGCCTTGAGAGATGCCTTGTCAATTTATGACCGTATGGTTAGTTTTACTGATTGTAAATTAAGTGTTAAATCTGTATCTGAAAATTTGAATATACTAGATCATGACACCTTTTTTTCCTTTACCCAACTTATCTTAAACCATGATATTCCAGCCCTTTTAATAGATTTTGACGAATTGCTCCAAAAAGGCTTTGATGAATTACAGTTTATTACTGGATTGAGCTATCATTTGAGAAATTTGATGGTCAGTAAAGAAGACAAAACACTTCATTTACTTGAGGTCAGTGATGGTATCCAAGAAAAATTTAAAGAACAAACTGCAAAAGCGCCGCTTCCTTTCCTTTTAGATGCCATAGATTTGGCCACAAGATGTGAACTGGATTACAGAAATACCAAAAATAAACGATTGTTGATTGAATTATGTCTAATGCAAATAGCCTCTCTCCATTTTGGGGAAAAGTAAACCAATTTATCATTCCAGTAACTCACTTCAAAGGCCCTTCAGAAAAGGAAACAAGTCTTAAAGAAGAGGTAGAAGCAAAATCATCAAATGAATATGTTCCCCTAGTAAAGGATATTGATCAAACATCAAAACCATCACCAGAAAAAACAAAAATATTTAATCCAACCCAGATCAAGATCAAAAAAAATAATCTGAGAATTGGTGTTTCTAGTTTATCACTTTCGAGCATTGCACTGAAAAAAGAAGCAGAGAAAATGTCATCCTCAAAAAAAAATGAGTTTATTGATTCAGAAGATAAATTTAGTCAGGAGAAGCTGTCCAAACTTTGGAAAACTTACACCCATGAGAAAAATAATAAGGGAGAAAACAACATTGCAGCTTTACTGGAAATGAGCCAACCAGAGCTACAAGCAGATCATAAAATATTATTGAAAACTTCCAACTCACTCAGTAAAGTAGAATTGACAAAAGAATTGCCTCCACTATTGGCTTATCTAAGTAAAATGTTAAACAATAACAAAATCACTTTTGAAATTAGGGTAGAAGCCACAAATATTGAAACATATGTCTACGGAATCCCTGAGAAATATGAATATTTAAAAAAAATAAACCCCGAAATCGAAGTACTTAAGAGAGAATTTGATTTAGATTTTTAAAAACACTAACATGCTTGGACTCAAACTCCCTACCGATCCCCGTTGGGTTAATATAGTAAAAAAAAACATACACGAAATATTGACCGATCATGCTTTTTGCGAACAAAAAGCAGCCAGTACTGCCATTTCTCTGATGGTCAGATTTCCCGAAAAAAGTGAACTGGTAGAATTAATGATCGCTTTGGCACAAGAAGAATTGAGTCACTTCGAAATGGTTCACCAACTAATTCTCGAAAGAGGCTGGGTGTTGGGAAGGGAGCGCAAGGACGAATATGTGAGGGATTTAAGAAGTTTTTTTCCTAGAGGAGGAAGCAGAATGGATCAATTGGTAAACCAGTTGCTATACGCTGCATTGATCGAAGCAAGAAGCTGTGAGCGGTTTCGGTTGTTATCAGAATCTATTCCTGAAAAAGCACTGCAAAAGTTTTACAGAAAGTTAATGATCAGTGAAGCACATCACTACACCCAATTTTTGAAATTGGCGCGTAAATACGGTGAAAATGAAGAATCAGTCAATGATAAATGGGAAGCCTTGTTACATTTTGAGGCAAAATTAATGTCTCAATTGGGTAAAAGGGAAACCATGCACGGTTAGTTTTTTTTATGTTGTTGCTTGTGCATGAATTTGATCATTCCATCAGATAGTCCAAACTTGGGGACATAGATCTTTTGTCCACCACTCCACTGAAGTGCTTTAAGATATATCCTAGCAGCGGGAATAATGACATCAGCCCGGTCGGGATTTAGCTCAAACTTAATTATTCGCTCCTCATAGGTCAGTGATTCAAGCTCCAAAAAAATTTGATTGAGTTTAATCATTGATAAAGGTTTTCCCTCTTTAATATTGGATAATTTAAAAAGCTTATTGATGTTACCGCCGGATCCCATTAAAGTTATTTTACTATAGAGTTTTGTATTTTTAACGATCCAAACCCGTATGGCTTCCCATACCCTTTGATCTACCAAATTGTTTATGAGCCTAACCGTACCTATTTTAAATGACTTGGAACAAACTCTTTTTCCTTCATTGATAAAAGTAAATTCAGTACTTCCCCCGCCAACATCAACAAAAAGAAAGGTTTTTTGGGTGTGTATGAAATCAGATATTTTACTGTTGGAAATAATTTCTGCCTCCTTTCTGCCATCAATAATCTCAATTTTAATTCCTGCCTTTTTTTTGACTTGTTGCACGATGTCCCCACTGTTGTTGGCCTCTCTAAGAGCAGAGGTAGCATAGGCTTTGTAATGAGAGACTTCATGAACTTTCATAAGCAGTTTGAAGGCTCTCATTGCCTTAATCATACGCTTTAGATTATTTTTTGAAATTTCACCCATGGTAAAAGAATCCTCACCCAAACGAATAGGAGCCCTGACCAGTGCATTTTTCTGAAAGTGTACTCCATCTTTAGTTTGGATAACATTAGAGATTAACACCCTCATGGCATTTGAACCGATATCAATGGCTGCATATTTATTAATTTTCAAAATCCTAACAGTTCAATTTATTTTTATAGTAATCATAAGTTGTCCATTGGGATCGTTGAATCTTATCCCCAGCTTTTGGTTTTACCATTTTATTTTGTGGATTTTGATTTACAATTCTGCCCTTTGTATTATCTTTCCAAGAAAGCTCAAAAGTGTCCAATATTTGCTGTTGTAATTCCTTGTCATAAACAGGACAAGCCACCTCTACTCTATTTTCGATATTTCGGGTCATAAAATCTGCCGAAGACAAATAAATTTTCTTTTCACCCGCATTTTCAAAAATAATTACACGGGAATGCTCCAAAAACTTATCAACCACACTTAACACAGTGATATTATCACTCAACCCTTTTACTCCAGGAACTAAACAGCAAATGCCCCTAACAATCATTTTAATTTTTACTCCAGCCTGGCTGGCTTGATATAGTTTTTCGACTAGAGGGTAATTGGTGATATTATTTAATTTGAGTGAAATACCAGAGGGAAGACCCTTTTGGTGGTTTTCAATTTCATTGTCAATCATTTTAGATATGACGGAGGCAGTATAATGAGGCGATACGATCAAGTGTTTGTATTTCTTGATTTTGTAACTTACCTGAAGAAAGTTAAAAACCTTATTAACCTCTTTAAGTATTTTTTGGTTGGTGGTAAACAAGGTATAGTCTGTATAGATCTTGGAGGTAGATTCATTGAAATTTCCGGTACTAATGAAACCGTATCGTCTATTTTTCTTATCGTGTTGACGTTCTATGATACATATTTTAGAGTGAACTTTTAGTCCAGGTATACCAAAAATCAATTGCACCCCAGCTGCTTCTAATTGTTCAGCGAAATTGATATTATTTTCTTCATCGAATCTTGCCTGAAGCTCAATTTGGACCAAAACTTTCTTGCCATTTTTTGCCGCATTAATCAAAGCACTAACAATCAAGGATGATTTTGAAAGTCGATAGATTGTTATTTTTATTGATTTGACTTTGGGATCTAATGCCGCTTCTCTCAAAAACTTAATGACATAAGAAAAATCTTGATAGGGAGTGTTGAGTAAATAGTCTTTTTGATCAATTGCATCCAATATATTTTCTTCCATACTAAGCATGGGTATGGGTAATGAAGGAAGAGAAGAATACAACAAATCCGGACGATCTAAACTGGGAAAATTCATATAGTCTCGCCGTTGGTGATACTTTCCCCCAGGAATGAGGCTGTCAGTACTATCGATATTGAGTTTCTCCATGACAAAACTCAGTGTTTGATTAGGAATTTCTTTATCATAAACCAATCTGACAGGATCACTTATCATTCTGTCTTTCACACTAAGTGTTATTTTTTCAAGATAACTAATGGATACATCTTCTTCCAAGTCTAGTTCGGCATCGCGAGTGATCTTTACCATATGAGCCTGAATGCTCTTGTAGTTAAAAAAACTGAAGATCATATGAAAGTGATAACGTATCAAATCATCTAGCATCATAATATATTGCTTTCCGTCACCATTCTTAGGGAGCACTACAAATCTTTTTGCATCTTTTGGCATCTCAATCAAGGCGTATATATTATGATTCTCTGTAGCCTGATTCAAGGACATAGTTACGATCAAAAAGGCCTTGTTGGCAGACAAATCTTGATCCCTATTTTGAGACAAAATGATGGTGACCAGAGCAGGATTTACATTTTGGATAAAATAATTTTTTAAAAAATCTTCTTGCTCAGGTTTTACCTCGTTTTGATTTATAAAGAAAATATTTTCTCTCTCCATCTCTTTGTAAATTCCATTAAGAATTTCAAGACTTTCATCCTGAAGATCTATCACCTTACTGGTAATTTCCTTTAGCAATGCCTCTGCACTTCTTCCTGCAAAAACTCTTTTACCTGTTTTACCGGATTGGGCAATTCGCTTTACTGTAGCATATCTGACCTGAAAAAACTCATCCAAATTATTAGAGAAAATACCCAGAAAACGTAGGCGTTCTAACAATGGAACATGAACATCGTTAGCTTCCTGTAAAACACGTGCATTAAAGTCAAGCCAACTGATTTCTCTATTTATATATATTGGATTCATATATACTTATTTTAATCAAAAATTATTTTGTTTTTGACCCAATAATGCTTCTCCTTTTCTAAGATCACTCCACTGATCTCCATCAAAAGTAATCTGAACACATCCAGCGGTTCTCAAATGATTGATACCTGCATCCGAGAAATGATTGATTACCTCAGTAAATGCAGGGTTGTGTCCAACTAAAACAACTTTATCCCAATGATTATCTAAAGAATATACATAATCAATTACACTTAGAGCCGAAAAAGTGTAGAGATGATTATCAATTTTGAGTTTTTCAAGTGGAAGATTCAATTCGTAAATCATCATGATAGCCGTGTGCAAAGCCCTAATAGCAGGACTGGAAATGATTATATCTGAAAGATTAAAAAAATCAATATTTTTTTGAGAAACCTTTTTAACCCTTTCCATCCCTTGTGATGAGAGTGGTCTATTAATGTCGTCTACCCTATAGGCTCTGTTAGATTTGGCATGTCTCAAGATAACGAGTTGTTTCATTTTTCACGGAGCTAAGCGTTTTGCTTTCCAATCTATGCCATCTAGATAACAACATATCCTATCATGCAAGCGGTTAGGGCGGCCTTGCCAAAATTCAATTTCAACAGGTCTGATCAATATACCTCCCCAATGATCCGGTCGGGGTATTACTTTATTTTTAAACTTATTCTCTAGGGTGGTATTGAGGTCCTCTAAAAATTTACGATCGGGAATAACCTCGCTTTGTGGAGAGACATGAGCACCTAACTGGTTTCCCCTAGGTCGTGAATTAAAATATTTATCAGATCTCTCCTCAGATAATTTTTCAGCTCTACCCTTAATGATGATCTGTCGCTCTAAACCAGGCCAGTAGAAAGAAAGACCTACCTTAGGGTGCTTAAATAATGATCTTCCCTTTTCGCTTTTGTAGTTAGTAAAAAACACAAAACCTTCTTCAGAAAAATCCTTAAGTAATACAACTCTGGCTCTAGGATAACCATCATCACCAAAAGTGGTTAAACTCATTGCATTTGCCTCGTCAATGGACTCTTCTTCTTGAGCCTGAAAAAACCATTTTTGAAAAAGCTGCATTGGATTGTCCATAACATGATTAATATCCAAGGTCCCTTTTTCATATGATTTCCGAAGATCAGCCAACTTAGGTTTCATCTCATTTGCACTCATGTTTACAAATTTACGATTAATCCATCAGACTAAATATCAAATATTTTACCATCTGATGCCAATGATACAGATTCGAAAATTGAAGAGGCCTCAAGTAAAAAATCATTTTTTTCACTGTAACGTGATGAGTAATGTCCCAAAACCAGTCGTTTAACTTGAGCCAAGCGAGCAATTTTAGCTGCTTGAGAAGCAGTACTGTGCTTGGTTTTTTTAGCCAAATTTTGGTGGACATCCAAAAAAGTTGACTCATGATATAGCATATCGACTTCCTTAATCAATGGCACAATGGATTCATTGTAAGCCGTATCGCTACAAAATGCATATCGCTTTGCTGGATCTGGATCGAGGGTGACCATTTTATTTTTAAGCGTTGTACCATCCTCCAAAATCAAATCTTTTCCAAGTTTAAGGTTATGTAAATCACAGTAAGGAATATCGTAGTTTTTTATTTTTTCATTATCTAACTTTCTTAAACCTTGTTTCTCCTGAAACAAAAACCATTGGAATATATTCGATGGTCAAGTGGTATAGTATAAATAGTTAGTGAATCGTCTTCGAAAATAAGTTCTGATTCTTTTTTTTCTAGCTCATGAAAAAACAAATTGTAATTCGTCCAAGAATTGGCCAGTTTAAGCTGAAGTGTTAATACTTCCCTAATCCCTTTTGGTCCATAAATATGTAAATCAGCAGTCCTACCAAGAAGTCTGAACGTGCTAATTAGTCCCACCAAGCCATAAAAGTGATCTCCATGTAAGTGGGAAATAAAAATATGTTTTATCCTCGAAAACTTAATTTTATTTTGACGCAGTTGAATCTGAGTGCCTTCACCACAATCAATTAAAAAAAGATGATCCTTGACCTCCAATAACTGAGATGTCGTATGAGCGTTTTCCAATGGGGTTGCTGAATGACAACCTAATATCTTAAGTTTCATAATGATGCTCCTAGATCTCTTTGAATTTGCTCAATCTGGATATAATCTTCTGCTTCGATAAGTGTGGGAACAATATTTAAAAATTCAAAATCAAAAATAGGTGAAGTCTCTTTAAACAGAATAACCATGCAAAATCCCTTGGCGACATGACCTTTGTTGATTTGTTTGAGTAAAGACAAAAAAGACGGCTCGATTACTTCGTATGTTAACAGATCAATAATTAGATCAGAGGAAAAAAATAATCCTTGGGAATTATTTCCGAAAGATTCCGGTTCATTCCTCTCTAACTTAAGGTATAAGTAGTTTTTCTTTTTTTTTAAAATCATTTTGAGGAAATATTGAGTTTGGCAACCAGAAGATAGATAATGGCCATTCTGACGGCTACTCCATTCTCAACTTGATCTAATATAATGGCATTTTTGGAGTCTGCAACGTCAGAGGTGATCTCAACCCCTCTGTTGATTGGACCGGGATGTAATAAAATTATTTCTTTTTTTAGACTTGCCAGTTTTTTAGCATTAAGCCCATATAGTTGAGCATATTCTCGGTTAGAAGGAAAGTAATTCAAATCCATTCTTTCGTTTTGAACCCTTAACATGTTAACGGCATCACACCATTTAAGGGTTTGCATCAAATCAGAACTTATGGTTACCCCAAGGGATTCAATATGTTTGGGTATCAATGACTTTGGACCACAAAGCTGAATTTGAGCCCCTAACATTTTAAGGGCATAGATATTTGATAAAGCGACTCTGGAATGAAGAATATCTCCTACGATAGCGATTTTTTTTCCTTTTAATCCGCCCAATTTTTCTTTGATCGAATAGGCATCCAGCAGGGCTTGAGAAGGATGCTCATGGGTGCCATCTCCGGCATTGATAATACAAGCATCTACATTTTTGGAAAGGAATAAGGCTACTCCTGGGTTGGGATGCCTAATTACCACTACATCTACTTTCATAGCCAAAATATTATTGACCGTATCGATTAAGGTCTCTCCTTTATTAACCGAAGATTGGGAGGCAGTAAAGTTGATCATATCAGCACTCAATCTCTT
>JAYPMF010000020.1:0-1259 GCA_038129785.1 Flavobacteriaceae bacterium | reverse complement strand
CAGCCAACTCAAAAGAAAGTTTGGTTCTTGTGCTGTTTTCAAAAAAAAGATTTGCAACAGTAATATCCCTCAAGCTAGGCACTTTTTTAATGGGGCGGTTGATGACTTCTTTGAAATGATCTGCAGTTTTAAAAATCAAGTGGATATCCTCTTCTTTGAGGTATTTAATACCTAGAAGATGATTGACGCTTAACTGTTCCATAGGCTATCTTTTTTCAATGAAAACAGTGTCTTGTTTTGATTGTTCTCTCCATTCTACCCTAACCTTATCTCCTTCCAACGCATCGACTTGAACCCCTGTATAATCAGGTTGAATAGGAAGATCACGACTGAATCTACGGTCGATCAATACCAGTAGTTGAATATCATTAGGACGACCATAGTGGTCTAATGCAGTCAAAGCAGCCCTAATACTTCTTCCAGTGAAAAGCACATCATCAATAATAACTACAGATTTCCCCTCTATGGTTAACTCCATTTCAGAAGATGAAGGAGAAAGTGTTTTGTCGAATCGTCTAAAATCATCTCTAAAAAAAGTAATGTCTAATTTACCATTGGTGATGTTTTTCAGTCCATAATCATTTTTCAAAAGTTCGACCAATCGGTTAAGTAGGTAGATGCCCCTGGGTTGTAGACCAACCAATACCACTTCATTAAAGTCATTGAATTTTTCTATCAACTGGCTGGCCAATCTTTTGAGAATGATCTCTATTTTTTTATGAGATAGCAGTACTCTATGAGCCATTAGGAATGTTTGATAGAACAAAAATATCATTTTTTAACGAATCCCGCTAAACAAAAAAACCCTTCCAACAGGAAGGGTTTTAATATTAAATCAAGTATTTTATTTAGCTTTTGCCTTTCATTTTTTCCTTTAAACCGGCCAAAGCATCTAAATCTCCAAGAGTAGTTTTTTCTAAATTACTTTCTTTGACTTTTTTAACAGCTCTTTTATAATTGATTTTTTCCTGCTCCTTAAATAGGTTGGTATGTGATGCTACAACCCTCTTGAACTCTTTATTGAATTCAATAATCTTAAACTCGGCTTCTTCTCCTTTGGTCAATTTTGAGCCATCTTCTTTTTCCATATGCCTTTGTGGTACAAAAGCAATTACGTCCTCATTAAATTTAATAGTTGCTCCTTTATCAACGATTTCGGTGATAGCTGTTTTGTGAACAGAATCCAAAGCAAACTCATCAGCATAATTATCCCAAGGATTGTCGTGCGTAGGTTTGTGTCCTAAGGGCAGAGTGATGCC
>JAYPMF010000019.1:18251-20615 GCA_038129785.1 Flavobacteriaceae bacterium | reverse complement strand
AAGGTTGTCAATTACAATAAAATACTATTGTCAAATTATGATTTTAAGCTGTAAATTTTGCTAAATGTCTAATCAATTGTTCGTTTTAATCATTTATTTTTAAAATTATTTTAACTCTAAATATAAATTCAATTTGCCAGCCCAAAGAGAGATCGATAGTTATCACATGATCGGTTGTATGTCAGGTACTTCGTTGGATGGAATCGATCTTGTGTATGTAAAGTTTTCAAAAATTAGCAAATGGTCCTTTGAGATATTAGCTTCCAAAACTGTTGATTATGAAAATGAATGGAAAAATAAATTGAGAAAATCTATTTATTTGTTCTCCTCCGAACTTGAAAAACTCAATTTTGAATTTACAAACTTTCTTGGAGACATAATCCGAGACTTTATTACTAATGAAAATATTACTAAACTGGATGCGGTAGCCTCTCACGGTCATACAGTTTTTCATCAACCCCAGAAGGGCTTGACCTTGCAAATAGGTAATCTGAGTCATTTGGCAGATCGAATTGGATGGCCAGTAGTCTGTGACTTTAGAGTCCAAGATTTAGCTTTTGGTGGGCAAGGAGCTCCGTTAGTCCCAATTGGAGATAAAATGCTTTTTTATAGTTATCAATCTTGTGTTAATTTAGGTGGATTTTCTAATATCAGTATTTTCCATGATCAAACTGTTTTGGCTTATGATATTTGTGCTGTAAATACCGTTTTAAATCATTTAGCCCATCGACTTAATTTACCTTTTGATGAGGGAGGAAAAATAGCACGTAAAGGAAAAATGATTCCGGCTCTTTTCGAAAAATTGGACAAACTTTATTTTTATTCAAAAAACCCACCTAAATCATTGGGGGTTGAGTGGGTTAGGGATAATATTTTTCAGATGTTTAATCTTTACAATGAATGTAGTATTCAAGATTTATTGAATACCTACACCCTTCATATTGCTCAAAAAATAGCAAATTGTTTGCCAAAAAAAGGGTCTGTGATGTTTTCCGGTGGGGGAGTATATAATAATTTTTTGGTTGAAGAAATTCAAAAAAAATCCAAAGCGAAAATTGAGGTTCCTGTTGCTGAGCTAATTGATTTTAAAGAGGCATTAATCTTTGCTTTTTTAGGTTTATTAAAGTTGCAAGGGTCAGTCAATTGTCTTGCTAGTGTTACTGGAGCAAAACAAGATCACTCAACTGGAAAAATATTTATTCCAAAAAATCTGAATGATTAAGATTATTTATACATTGAAGATCCAATTTAAAATCATACCATTAACGTAAAATTGATTTATGGAGATTATACTCATAACAATCTTTTCTCTAGGCTATCTTGCCATTACACTGGAGCACTCCTTAAAAATTGACAAATTAATACCTGCTTTAGCAATGATGTCCATTTTATGGGCTTTAATTGCAGTTTTTCAATTACCAGTGTTTAATGTGGATACCATACTTAAAGAACTCAAACCATCACATGTCGAGGAAGTCTTATTGCATCATTTAGGTAAGACTTCAGAAATCATAATTTTTTTGTTAGGAGCTATGACCATAGTTGAGATAATAGACTATTTTAATGGTTTTGCTACCATCAAAAGAATAATTAAAACTAAATCCAAAAAGGGCTTACTCATTATCTTCTCGTTCCTGGCCTTTATTCTTTCGGCTATTATAGACAACTTGACCGCTACAATCATTTTGATTACCATATTGCAGAAAGTAATCAAAGAACGCAATACTAGAATTTGGTTTGCAGGCATGATCGTCATCGCAGCTAATGCTGGCGGAGCATGGTCTCCAATAGGTGACGTGACGACCACCATGTTATGGATCGGCAATAAGGTAACAACCTTAAAACTCATTATTTATTTGCTAATTCCTTCATTGGTTTGTATGGCGGTACCTTTGTTATTAGCGACTACTTTACCTGCTTTCAAAGGAAATATTCCCGATGAATTGGCAAATGAAAATGGTGATACTCATAAATACGGAGCCTCAATGCTTTATATTGGACTTTCTGCTATTATTCTTGTTCCTGTATTCAAAACTTTGACCCATTTGCCTCCCTATTTGGGTATGATGCTTTCTCTCGCTGTCGTTGCCACTTTTGCGGAATACTTTAGTAGTGCTAAATTTGGATTTACTTCAATAGATATTGAACATGAGGAATACTCAAGTCATAGTCCTGTTCACAGTTCTTTATCTAAGATAGAATTACCCAGTATATTATTCTTTTTGGGGATTTTATTGGCAGTAGCTGCTCTGGAATCTTTGGGAATACTGTTTGAGTTTGCAGACTCTCTGAATTTAGCGATTCCTAATTCTGACATGCTGGTAATGTTATTGGGTTTAGGTTCCGCCATAATCGATAATGTAC
>JAYPMF010000019.1:0-18241 GCA_038129785.1 Flavobacteriaceae bacterium | reverse complement strand
GTGATTGATCATCCCCTTTGGCATTTTATAGCTTTTTCTGCCGGAACGGGAGGGAGTATGCTAATCATTGGTTCGGCGGCAGGAGTCGTTGCCATGGGTTTGGAGAAAATTGAATTTTTCTGGTATTTAAAAAAAATTTCTTGGTTGGCCTTGGTTGGTTTTATTGCTGGTTCGCTGACTTTTATTTTAATGCGTGATTTTATTTTATGGTGAATTAAAATTTTTTTCTCACACCATCGTTCTAATAATAAACCTAAAGATGTAATGATTTTTATGCAAGATTCCCCTCTACAGACTGAAAAAACTTTATCACTCATTGAATTAGTTAAAGATGGAGGAATGGGAAGTCAACTGATTATTGGATTGCTTTTTCTTCTGTTGATCATTGTCATTTACATCTATTTTGAGAGATTATTTGCTATCAAATCTGCCTCTAAGATTAGCCCAAACTTTATGGAGCAAATCAAAACATATGTTTTGAACCATAAAATTGATGGTGCACAAGCCCTTTGTTCGAGTGAAAATAAACCTGTAGCCAGACTGGTAGCAAAAGGTTTATCAAGGATCGGTAGACCCTTGGATGATATCAGCACCACTATTGAAAATGCCGGTCGGCTAGAAATATATAAACTAGAAAGAAACGTTAGTATTTTGGCCACAATTGCTGGAGCTGCCCCTATGATCGGATTCTTGGGTACCGTTATTGGAATGATCTTATCTATTTTCGAAATTTCAAATGCAGGAGGAAACATTGATATGCAGCTTTTATCCAGTGGATTGTATACTGCGATGACCACAACTGTCGCGGGTCTTATAGTTGGTATTGTTGGCTATATTACTTACAATCACTTGGTAGTGAAAACTAACAAAGTTGTTTATCAAATGGAGGCTACCTCTTTAGAGTTTTTCGATTTATTGAACGAACCCGCATAGGATGAATCTTAAAGGAAGAAATAAAATCACTCCCGAATTTAATATGTCCTCCATGACGGATATTGTTTTTCTGTTATTGATCTTTTTTATGATTGCCTCAACATTAGCTAAAAATTTGGAAACCATTGATGTAAAACTACCACAGGCTAAAGGAAAAACAGAAAACCGCAATACAGTTTCCCTAACTATTAATAACCAATCTCAATTTTATTTGGATTCCAAACAGATCTCTAAAGGTCGTATAGAACAAGAATTGATTTCCAAATTGAAAGGTTCCAGTGCACCTGCCATCGTTCTTAGGGCTGAGGAAAAAGTTCCTATAGATCAGGTAGTTTATGTAATGAATATTGCCAATCAAAATAGTATAAAGGTTGTTTTAGCTGTTGATGCTCCGTGAAATATCTCAAAACACCACATGAAAAAAAATCGGCAGTCATTACGACGCTGATCACTGCATTATTAATTCTTTTGTTTTATTTACTGGGTTTGAAGTATTATGATCCTCCAATCAGTTTTGGGATGGAAGTGAATTTTGGTAATGCTTCTAAGGGTATGGGCAAGACTCAACCCCAAAAACCGGTTATCGCCAAAATAACTCCTCAACCTAGCCCTAAAAAAGTAAATTCTAAAGGAGTACCTAAGAGGGTATCACAATCCAAAATAGCTACTCAGGAGAATAGCGATGTGGTTGCTCCTCCAAAAAAAGAAAAAAAACAAACCCCACTTATAAATGAAGTTCCCAAAAAAGTGGAACCTACCAAACAAAAAGTTGATCAACAGACCAAAAATATCTTGTCGAAATTGGTCAATCAAAAAAAGACACTGGAAAATGCTACTAAAGAGGGAGAGGGAAATGACAAAGTATCTGGAGACAAGGGTAAATTAGTGGGTAATCCATATGCCAACAGTTATTTCAATTTGGCAGGTCCCGGTGGAATGGGCAAAGGATTTGGATTGAACGGCCGCCGTTTAGAGTCACGGGGAAAAGTTACCCAATTGTGCAACCAAGAAGGCGTTGTAGTGGTCAGAATAACCGTAGACCGCAAAGGTAATGTGGTTCAAGCCGATCCGGGGGTCAAAGGAACCACTAATACGCATCCCTGTCTGCTTCAACCAGCTAAAGAAACTGCTCTTCTTCACAAATGGTTTCCTGATACTAAAGCTCCTGCCAATCAAATCGGTTTTGTTGTGATACAGTTTAAATTGGGGGAATAATTGGAAAATTACGATTCTATTTTAACTTGGATGTTGTCCCATCTCCCCATGTATCAAAAAAAAGGATCCCAAGCTTATCGACCTGACTTATCTCGCATGCGAGATTTCTGTAGCTATCTCAATCATCCTCAAAACCAGATTAAAACCATTCATGTGGCGGGAACTAATGGAAAAGGTTCTACTGCTCATTTAATGGCCTCTGTAATACAACAACACGGCTTTCAAGTGGGTCTGTATACCTCTCCTCATTTGAAAGACTTTAGAGAAAGAATCAAAATCAATGGCGCGCTCATCGAGAAAGAATTTGTAGTAGAATTTATTCAAAACCACCGGAGCTATATTGAGTCCAATTCCCTATCTTTTTTTGAGATGACAGTGGGCTTAGCTTTTTCATATTTTTTTAATAAGAAAGTAGATATCGCGATTGTTGAGGTAGGTATGGGAGGAAGGCTAGACGGAACCAATCTGATCGAACCCGAGTTATGTGTGATAACCAATATTGGCTTGGATCACGTGCAATTTTTGGGAGATAGCTTGGAGGCGATTGCTAGAGAAAAAGCTGGGATCATCAAATCTCGTACACCTGTAATTATTGGTTTAACTCAAGTAGAAACTCAAGCTGTGTTCAGGGAAAAAGCTCGCCAGTTGGACGCTGAAATCATCTTTGCAGATCAAGTGGATGTTAAGGAGCAAAGCTCCGATCTAAAGGGAAATTATCAACGATGCAACATTCATACTGCAGTGGTTGGACTCAGTCGATTAAAAGGGTTTAAACTTCAACCGGAAAAATTAAAGGAGGGGTTGATGAATGTAGTGGCAAATACTGGATTACAGGGAAGATGGCAAGTTTTAAATCATTTGCCGATGACTGTAGCAGATGTGGCTCACAACAGAGAAGGATTAGAAATAACCATTGATCAGATAGAATCACATAAATATGTTAAGCTTCATTTGGTTTTGGGTTTTGTTAAGGACAAAGCTGTGGATGAAATACTCCGGCTTTTTCCAAAAAACGGTCAATTTTACTTATGTTCTCCTCAAATCCCTAGAGCAATGTCAATTCAGAATGTAGATAGGATTGCAAGGGATTTGAAGCTCAATTACGAAATTTACGCCTCTGTTGATGATGCTTACTCCGCAGCCAAGAATCAAGCTCAGGCAGATGATTTCATCTATGTTGGGGGGAGTACTTTTGTGGTGGCTGAGATTCTCTAAAATTCTTTGCATCCAGGTGATAAACTTTTTAAATTTAGCAATTGTATTTAAATAAACTAAATGAACCCATATGAAGATTTAGAGGCTTCAAATCCAGGAAATGGAAGTGCCAAAGAGTATGAATTTATTGGAGAATTAATCAAACAATATTCACCTGGAAATATTTTGGTTTTCAGCGTTGGAAAAGACAGTAGCCTATGGTATTCTCTAAATGAGGGGGGAAACACTCTTTTTTTAGAGGATGTCAGAAAGTGGATAAGATTCAGTAAGAAGGTGAGTCCAGAAATCAACGTTTTGAAAGTAGGCTACTCGACTCGAAGAAAAAATTGGAAAAAACTTTTAGGCCAAGAGGATCGCTTACAAATGAAATTACCAGACTATGTTAAAAATACTGTTTGGGATGTAGTTTTTGTCGATGGCCCAAGAGGATACAACGATAAAGTTCCTGGGAGAATGCAGAGTATTTTCTCTGCTTCACAACTGAAAACTCGACATATATTAGTGCACGACTGTGATCGTGAGGTAGAAAAAACCTACTTCAACCACTACATTGGCCAACCCAATAATGTGATTGATAAATTATTTCACAGAGAAATGAATTTGCAACAGACTGGTTTTAAAAACAAACAATTTTAACTTGTTTTTTCTATATTTGCCCATCGCAAATCGGGCGCGTAGCTCAGTTGGTTCAGAGCACTTGGTTTACACCCAAGGGGTCAGGGGTTCGAATCCCTTCGCGCCCACTTCTCTCAATACTTTACGATTAATTTTGAATCGAAATAATATTGATGCTAAGGCCTATTTCTTATGGCTCTTTCCTTTATTTTCCTTATAATTAATTTAAGATGAAGAAAAATCCAATAGATGTTTTTAGTAATTGGGCTTTAGTCGGCCGTGACGAGACTATGGCACAGGGGCATGAAGATTCAGTTAAAGAAATGCTTGAACTGGCAACAATTGACAATAAAAAATTTAGCTTTATAGATGTAGGCTGTGGCAATGGTTGGGTAGTTAGAAAAATATTTGATTATCCTCACTGTGAATATGTTGCCGGAGTTGATGGATCACAAAACATGATTGATAAAGCTAAATTAATGAGTGTTGGGGGCGATTTTTTTTGCCGGGATATCAGGTGTTGGATTCCCCCTAGGACTTTTGATATAGTTCATTCAATGGAGGTTTTCTATTATGTAGAGCAGCCCGACATATTGATCAGAAATATTTATGATTTTTGGCTAAATCCAATGGGCAAACTAATCATGGGCATTGATTTTTATCATGAAAATACTCCCTGTCATTCTTGGCAAGAGGACTGTGGAATCAATATAATGCAATTATTCTCAAAGAATACTTGGATTAGTTTTTTCACAGAGGCAGGATTTAGAAAGATAATCTCTTATCATTTTGGAGCAAAAGATAATTGGAAAGGAACTTTGGTAGTTATGGGAGAAAAATGATAGAGCCAGTTTTTAATTCAAAAAAGAAAGGTTCTTTAACTTTATAAGTCAAACAATTAATAGTTTGTCAAATTGAGCTGATCGATTTGTGACTACTTTTTGGAAGAAAAAATGGTATCCATTTTCTCACGTTCCTCTTTCGCCAAATCTGAATCTACAAGGATTCTACCACTGTGTTCGTCTGTAATGATTTTTTGACGAGAGGCGATTTCCATTTGAATTTGTGGAGGAATGGTAAAATAAGATCCACCTGAAGCTCCTCTTTCAATGGGTACAATGGCCAACCCATTTTTTACATTCTTCCTAATCTTTTGATAAGCTTCAAAAAGGTGAGACTCTATTTTAACCTCATACTCTGAGGCCCTCTTTGCCAATAAGCTTTCTTCTTTTTCAGTCTCCTTAAGGATTTCGTCCAATTCCTCTTTTTTGGCTTTTAGATGTTTCTTACGTTCAATTAGCTTTTCGTTTAGCTGATTAATGGCCTCCAACTTAAGTTCTTTTTTTGCATTAATTTCTTTTATACGCTTCTCAGCCAATTGGATTTCTAGTTCTTGAAATTCTTGTTCTTTTACAATAGAATTATACTCTCTATTGTTTCGAACATTTTTTAATTTTTCCTCGTATTTCTTAAATTCCTCTTTAGCGACCTCTATGTTGTTTTTTTGCTCATTGGTTTGAAAATCAAAATCACTTACTTCTTGGTTGAAGTTTTCTAACCTTTTTTCCAAACCGGCTATTTCATTTTCAAGATCTTCGACCTCAAGGGGTAATTCACCTCTTACATTTCTAATTTCGTCTACACGCGAATCTATCAGTTGTAAATCGTAAAGTGCTCTTAATTTGTCTTCTACGGTTACCTCATTCTTTTTTGCCATCGGAAAAATACTTTACAGGGTTGGTTATCGATTTAGATAAAGCGATTGCAAAATTAGGTAATTTTTCGATAAGATGGTCGTGTATCAATTTTTTTGTGAAACGTTCTGTTTCGTAATGCCCGCCATCGACCAAAAGGATTTGATTTTCTGCTTGAAAAAAATCGTGGTATTTAAGGTCGGCAGTAACCAGTACATCTGCTTTTGTTTGTTTTGCATTGGGGATGGCAAAACTTCCCGATCCTCCCAGAACTGCTACTTTTTTTATTTTTCGATTGAGAAAGGGAGAGTGCCGAAGGAAGTTTGTTTCCAGTTTTTGTCCCAACCATTCTAAAAAATCTTCTTCTGTCATTTCTTCTTTTAATATTCCCACACTTCCCATACCGATTTCAGAATTTTGATTGTCCAATTGATGAAGTTCGAAAGCAACCGCCTCATAGGGGTGGTTTTTAAAAAGGGTTTGCAGTATTTTTTGTTCCAAGTGTTTTTGGAAAACCAAGTTGAGTTGAACTTCTTCAACTTCTTCGCGTATCATTTGCTTGCCGAGGTAAGGTTTAGAATTTTCATTTCCTCTAAATGATCCTTTTCCTGACGTGACAAAGCTACATTGGTCGTAATTGCCGATAGCCCCTGCACCGGCATCATAGAGGTTTTCTAGGAGGGAATTAGCATTTTCTTTGGGGACATATACAGTCAATTGTTTTAAAGTGTTCTGTTGTGGAACCAGTATCTGAATATCGCTTAACTCCAATACATTGGCTAAAGAGTGACTTACGCCTTCTTTGAGATTGTCCAGCGCCGTATGGATTGCATATATGGCAATGTCGTTTTTAATTGCTTTTGCCACCACACGTTCCACATATGTTTTTCCCGTAATTTTTTTTAAGCCCGAAAAAATAATGGGATGAAAGCATAGGATGAAATTGTATTTTTTGTTTATTGCCTCTTCGACTACATTTTCAAGTACGTCATGGGTAATAAGTATTCCAGTACATTCAGCTTCTGCTTTTCCAATCAGTAAACCTACGTTATCAAAGCTCTCTGCATAGGCTGTTGGTGCCCATTGTTCCAGTATTGATATTATTTCCTGAATCTTCATTTTGATGCTATTCTTTGCAAATATAATATTATCTTTCTGGGACAGGAAAACCTCAGTTTTTTACAATTCCACTAGGGTTTTATTAAATTTGACAGAGTTAACGACAAATTGAAAATAGCACGCTTACTTCTTTTTCCATTCGGAATCTTCTATGGTTGTATCATGGCCTTTAGGAATAAGCTGTTTGATTTGGGGATATTAGCTTCCAAAAATACTTTAATCAAGTCGATTGGTGTGGGAAATCTTGCCATGGGGGGAACCGGAAAATCGGTAGTTGTAATGTACCTCATCAAAATGCTCAAGGATCAACGCGTTGCAACATTGAGCAGAGGTTATGGAAGAAAAACCAGCGGTTTGATCGTTGCCGGTCCAAAAGAGAACCCCACAAGCTTAGGAGATGAACCATTTCAGTTTTTTAAGCGTTATCCTGAGACGATTGTGGCAGTCTCTGAAAAAAGAACTCTTGGGATGAAAGCATTGGCAAAAATGGCTAATCCACCCAATTTTGTAGTCTTGGATGATGTGATGCAACACCGTTGGGTATGCCCTCAAATGATGATCATGACCTCCTCATTCCAGCGTCCTTATTTCAAAGATTTTGTTTTTCCTGCCGGGGATTTAAGAGAATTCAGATCGGGGGTCAGACGGGCTGATGTTTTGTTGGTCACAAGAACACCGGAGGATTTGTCCCTAAGACAAAAAGAAACGTTTTTAAAAAATATTAAGATAAATGTTCCTGTCTTTTTCACTAAAATTCGTTATTCAGAAGTGATAATGCGGTCCGACAAATCCCTTGACTCGAGCGTATTGATGGATGAGGATTTTTTACTAGTAACGGGAATTGCCGATACCCACCATTTGGTTGCTTATTTGAAAAAAAAATACAAAACATTTGATCATATAAAGTTTAAAGATCATCATCATTATTCGCCCGCAGATGTTCAGATGATTAATGATCGTGCTGAAAAAAAACTAATTCTAACGACGGAGAAGGATTTCGCCAAACTCGAAAAAAACCTTAATAATACTAAGCTTTATTGTCTTAGGATCGAACTTGATTTTGTCTTTGAGGAAGAACAGCATCTTTTTGAAAAGATGATAAGAGCACTCTAGTGAATGTGTTTATGAGCTTTGTAGGAGGATCGAACCAACGGACCACTCTCTACATGTCTAAAACCTAAATCCTTGGCAACGGTTTCGTACTTTTTAAACGTGTTTGGTGAAATAAAGGATTTTACTGGTAAATGCTTTTTGCTCGGCTGAAGGTATTGACCAATGGTTACAACTTCAACATTAGCATTTCTAAGATCATGGAGGGTCTCAAATACCTCTTCTTCAGTTTCGCCAAGTCCAAGCATAATTCCAGACTTGGTGCGATTGACCCCCATTTGTTTGAGGTATTGTAACACCTCTAAACTCTGGTCGTATTTGGCTTGAACCCTAACCTCTCTGGTTAATCTTCTGACGGTTTCGAGATTGTGTGAAACCACCTCGGGAGAAGCCTCTATGATACGATCAATATTGGTTTTGTTTCCTTGAAAATCAGGAATTAAGGTTTCTAGAGTGGTGTTGGGATTCAATCGACGAACAGCTTTGATGGTCTCGTTCCAGATGATGGAACCCATATCTTTGAGATCATCTCGGTCTACGGATGTTATTACCGCATGTTTAATTTTCATGATCTTGATAGACTGTGCGACTTTTTCCGGTTCTTCCCAGTTCACACCTCCAGGTCTTCCCGTTTTGACACCACAAAATCCACAGGAACGTGTACAAATGTTTCCCAATATCATAAAGGTGGCAGTACCTTCAGCCCAGCATTCTCCCATGTTGGGGCAACTGCCCGAAGTACAAATCGTATTGAGTTTGTATTGATCAACCAGTCCTCTAAGTTCTGTGTATTTTTTTCCTGTGGGGAGCTTTACTCTAATCCATTTTGGTTTACCAACGCCTCTATTATCCCTCTCCGCTATTTCCAATTTTTTTTTTCAAATATACAAACTAAAATCAGAGACTCAAAAGGTAAACACCTGTGAAACCGATCAAAAAAATAATTCCTAATAGACTAAGTATTTTGATTTTTAAGGAGGGATGATTTTCTTTTGGCATATAATTACTGGTAACCAGACGGTAATTTAAGATGGCATAAAAAGGCGCGGTTAAAAAAGACAAAACGGTTGCAATTTGTACCAAAAGTCCCATTTCAGAGAGTAAAAAAAGAAAAATCAAACAAGTGCCTACGGCCAAAATCGTGATCCAAAAAATATAGAAATCTCTATTTTTTTGCTTAAAAAGTAGTTGAACGGTTTTTGACATCGCTCGGGGGGAGGCGTCCAGAGTTGTTATGGTGGTGCTAATCATAGTTGTAAAGGCTGCAATGGCAATTATCATATACCAAGATTCTCCCAGATTTGAAGTATAAAGATCAATTAATTGTCCTGCAAATTCATTTCCTTTATTTGAAAACTCTAGACCAGAGCCAAACATCACCAATGCTCCTAAACCGAGAAAACAAATGCCTAAAATTACAGTTGTAGTGTATCCTACATTAAAATCGAAAAGTCCCTGCTTTAGAGAAAATTTATTTTTGAGATCGGTTTTTTTTTCCAAAATCCATATAGAGTGCCATATGGAAATATCCATAGGTGCAGGCATCCAGCCCATAAAGGCAATCAGAAATAAAATACTGTCTCCATTAGGAAACATCTGTGAAAAGACAAGTGAGTTATTACCTTTGAAAAATGCAATTGTAACTGCAAGAACACTACTTATTGTAAGGACAAGGATAATGACTTTTATGACCTTATCCAATAATTTGTATCTACCGATTAATAATATGCTATAGCAAACCGCAGTAACCCCTATACTCCAATAGATCATGTTGGTCTTAATTTCAAACAGATTAGAGGCCAGTCCCGCAGTGACAACAGTAACGGCAGTTTGAATGGTAAACATAGTAGCGATGTTGAGAAAAAAATAGAGCCACAAAAAAATTTTACCAAGCTTATAATATCCATCTAATAAACTTTCTCCTGTAGCTAAAGCATATCTTGGTCCAAACTGAAAAAAAGGATATTTGAAAAGATTTACTAGCAACAGTGCCCACAACAGCCCCCAGCCATAATCCGCCCCGGCACGGGTGGATTGAACCAAGTGAGAGACACCAATTGCAGCCCCAGCAAATAGCAAGCCAGGGCCTAATTTTCTTAAATTACCTAACATCCTGGTTAATTTCTTGATTTAGTAAATTTTTTGCCCTCAATAGCTTTACTTTAATAGTGTTTATCGGTTGATCCATTTTTTTACTGATCTCTTTGTATGAAAGTCCATCAAAAAACCGAAGTCTTAATATTTCTCGATAATCTTTTTTCAGTGACTTTATTTTGTTAATTAGAGATTCTAAATTTTGGTTTGTGATTAAAACATCTTCCGGTGAGGGGTGACTCTCAGTTATAAACTCTTGCAAATCTGTTGGGTAGAATAATGTTGTAGGATTTTTTTTGTTGTTTTCCTTCCTTAAATGATCATTGTAAATATTTTTAGAAATGGTCAATAGCCAGGTTTTAAATTCAAATTTATCATTGAAAGTTGATATGCGATCAAAGGCCCTGGCGAATGTGATGATTGAAATTTCCTCAGCTAAATCCTTATTCCCTATTTTTTTTAGATGAAAATTATAGAGATACCCCCAATAGTGCGAGAACAGATCATTAAATGCCTTTTGATCATGTTCTTGCGCCTTTTCAATGACAAGTTTGACATTCTTCATATAGGGAGCGAAGAAAGAGGTTTAGTTATGCTGTGGGTTAGGACGGCAATTTTGCTCTGAAGGTAATTTTCCACAATAGCTACAGGTTTGGTTGTCTTTATTAAGAAAAGGATTTTGACTAGCACAAGTACCAGAAAATTCTCCTCCTTTTTTTGCCCAAATTTTTATTGCAATTCCGGCAATAGCGATAGCTAATAATGCAAAAGTAATTAGAAATAACTCCATAATTTACAATTGTAAATTTAGCAAAAATAATCCTCCTTTTTAATCAAAGGTTTTCATTTAATTAATTCGTAAAAATTTAAGCACACTTTATGTTTTTTTTATTTTAATAAATTTTAAACTTAAGGGACTGAGTTGGTAAACATACAATCCAGTGAAATTTAAAAAGTCATATTTAGAAAATCACCTTTACTGAAGAGGGGTATTCAACAAAAAACTGAAAATTAATTAAATTGTGTGATACTCAGTAAGAGCAAAAAATAGGTGATTAGGAAATATCAGTTTATCCAACAACATTAAAATTTCATTAATTTATTGTAGCATTGTTTTATTCAATTTTAAATGCTTTGGAGGAACTAAAAGAATTACCATAGTAAATCGCGACTATCCCATAAAATTTTAAAGAAATAAATGCCAAAAATAATGGTGACTGAAAATTTCAAAAATACCCCTGTCAAAAAACCTATTAAAGAGCCTGTCGCAGCCAAAAGTGCTTTACGTTTGTTTATAGGGTCATGAATCAACTCTCCGCTAAATGCACCCAAGAAGCTTCCCAAAAAAATACCTAAAGGACCTAAGAATAACAATCCAGCGAATAGTCCGAGTGTAGCTCCAATGATACCTGATTTTGTTCCTCCAAATTTTTTAGCTCCTATAAGTGGGATAAAATAATCCAAAATAAAAATCCCAATAGCGATTGAAAAAGTAATCGCTAAAAATGTAAAACTTGATTCCATGAAAGAAGCTTGATGTAAAATCAACAATCCCAGCCAAGAGGTTATTGGACCTGGTATAATAGGTATAAAGCTTCCAATTAGACCAATAAATATTAAAAAAAATCCAATGACAATTAGAGTTAAATCCATCTTTAAGTTTGACGTTTATATTTTTTTGGAAATTTAAAAATAGAAATGTTTGAATAATTAATAGTTCAAAAGTTTGTACTTTTAAATATCCATAAAATAACCCACAATGGAAATAAAAAAAATAATTATCCTTATTCTGTTTTCTTTTTTTGTCATTCAGTTATCCTCTTGTGATTTATTCGAGTCAACTACTGTATCTAGCAAAGAAATTAAAAAAGCATCAAGCTGGTCAAAAAAAGATCAAGCACCCGGTTATCCTGAGTGTGAATCCTTAGATAATGAGGAGCAATTCGATTGTTTTCAAAATATTATTTCAGAGCGTTTGTTGACTACTATCCTTGATGCTAGTTTTGTAGCTACTTCACCATTAGAGGAAAGTATAGTTTTAACTATTAAAGTTGATAAAAAAGGTGCTTTTAGTTTGGTAGAGGCTGAAATCCCCAATAGTGTTTTAGACGCACTACCCTATTTGGAATCCACTCTCAATGATGCAGTGCTAAACTTGCCTGAGGCACTTCCAGCGACTAAAACCAACGTAGGTGTATATGTCGATACACAATTTAAGTTACCTATTCAAATAAGGGCCCAGCCCATTGAATGAATATAGAAGATCAAATTATATTGGGAATTGATCCGGGAACTACCATCATGGGTTTTGG
Organism: Flavobacteriaceae bacterium; assembly: GCA_038129785.1. Taxonomy (GTDB): domain Bacteria; phylum Bacteroidota; class Bacteroidia; order Flavobacteriales; family Flavobacteriaceae; genus UBA8316. The sequence goes on along the minus strand of JAYPMF010000019.1, from coordinate 5,934 downwards.
ACTGATAAAGGTGCAAAATAGACAAATGAAGCTTATTCAAATGCACGAGCTTCAACTTAAAAAATTCAACAATCATTATTTAAAGTTACAACAAATTTTTTCTAGAACCCTGGCTATTATAGAGGAATACCATCCTGATCAAATAGCAATTGAAGCACCTTTTTATGGAAAAAATGTTCAGTCTATGCTGAAATTAGGAAGGGCTCAGGGGGTTGCGATGGCGGCTGGTTTGTATAGAGAAATTCCCATTACGGAATATTCTCCCAAGAAAATAAAAATGGCAATTACTGGAAATGGTAATTCATCTAAGGAGCAAGTTGCAAAAATGTTACAAAATCTTTTTAAAATTAAAGAGTTACCCAAAAATCTCGATGCTACCGATGGCTTGGCTGCTGCTGTCTGTCATTTTTTTAACCAGGGTCGGTCTGAATTAGCAAAGAGTTATACTGGTTGGGAGGCCTATGTCAATCAAAATCCAAAAAAAGTTAAATCTGGTTGATGGCTGGTATTTATTTTCATTTTCCCTTCTGCCGTCAAGCTTGTCATTATTGTAACTTTCACTTTTCTACACAATTAAAGTACCAAAAAGAAATGCTTCAAGCATTTCATAAGGAAATTGAATTAAGAGCTGAAGAATTGACTGGTGATGTTGAAAGCATATATTTTGGTGGAGGTTCTCCCTCTTTGATTTCTCCACAATCTATTGATTATTTGATCAATGTTTTGATGAAAAAATTCAAAATTCACAAAAAGATTGAAATTACCATTGAAGTCAATCCAGATGATATATCCTATGAATACTTGTTAGCGTTGTCCTCTATTGGGATCAATCGTTTAAGCATAGGTGTTCAATCATTTATAGATGCCGAATTGAAATTGATGAATCGGATTCATAATGCTGATCAAGCCATAAAAACCATTAATTGGACAGCAAAGCTTTTTGATAACTTTTCTATTGATTTAATTTACGGTATGCCTTCAAGTGATTTTTCGAGCTGGAAAAAAAACTTAAATCAAGCTTTGTCATATAATGTACCTCATCTATCCAGTTACGCATTAACGGTTGAACCCAAAACAATTTTGGCTTACAAGGTCAAAAATAAGGAAGTACAACTCATGGATGATGACCGAGTTAAGTCTCAATATGATTGGATGTTATACAGAATGGAGGAGGCAGGTTATGAAAACTATGAATTTTCAAATTTTAGTAAACTGGGCTATAATGCTGTCAATAATTCAAATTATTGGAGGGGGAAAGCTTATATGGGTATTGGTCCAGCAGCCCACAGCTTTGATGGACATAGAAAAAGAAGTTGGAATATATCTAATAATATAAAATATCTAAAATCAATTCAAAAGGGAATTTTACCCTCTGAATTTGAAAACCTTAGTACTCATGAGGCTTTTAATGAGTATTTGATGACAGGTTTGAGAACCTCTTGGGGGGTTTCTTTGCAAATGATTAATCAAACTTTTGGGAAACGATATTCATATTATCTAGAAAAACAAGTAGAAAGCCATCTGATTGACCAAAGGCTATATTGGGATGGTGATGCTTTAAAAGTTTCCAAAAAAGCGAAATTTTTGACAGATGGGATCGCCTCAGACCTTTTTTTACTAAAAAACTAGGCTTTAAATATTTTTATGTAACTCTGAATAATGAGAATAAAATAGCGTAATGGTCTCAATGCCTTTTAAAAAGTTGTCAATTCCATAATGCTCATTAGGTGAATGTATCGCATCGCTGTCAAAACCAAAGCCCATGAGTATTGTTTTGGTCCCTAAAGCTTTTTCGAACATAGGAACAATAGGAATACTGCCTCCATCTCTTTTGGCAAAGGGTACCACACCGAAAACATCACTGTATGCCTTCTCAGCAGCCTTGTAGGCTAAAGAATCAGTAGGTGTCACATAGGCATTACCACCATGATGAGTAGTGATTTTGACTTTTACTCCTTTAGGTGCAATTGACTTGAAATGTTCCTCAAATAACTCACTTATGTATTCCCAGTTCTGATTTGGTACAAGGCGCATAGATATTTTTGCATGGGCTTGACTGGGGATCACTGTTTTTGCACCTTCTCCTGTATAACCACCCCAAATTCCATTGACATCTAGAGTAGGGCGGATTGACCTCCGTTCTAGTGTAGTAAATCCCATTTCTCCCATAACAGCACTGATTCCAATAGATGATTTAAAACTTTTATCATCTGTTCCATTTAAATTCATCATTTTGCGCTTAGACTCTGAAATTTCCTCCACGTGATCATAGAACCCAGGTATGTTTACTTTTTTGTTTTCATTGTGTAGCGATGCTATCATATCACACAAAACGTTGATTGGATTGGCTACTGTTCCCCCATATAATCCAGAATGTAAATCCCTGTTAGGTCCTGTTACCGTTACCTCCATATAGCTTAAACCCCTTAACCCTGTTGTGATAGCTGGACTTTCAATGCTGTTGATTCCCGTATCAGAGATAATTATAATATCGGATTGTAACATGCTTTTGTGATCTGAAATGAATTTTTCCAAATTATCACTCCCAACTTCTTCCTCACCTTCGATCACAAATTTTACATTGCAGCTAAGTTTATTATTTTTTAAAAGCAATTCAACAGCCTTGAGATGCATAAACATTTGACCTTTATCGTCACAAGCACCTCTGGCAAAAATGGCTCCGTTTGGATGTAATTCAGTTTTTTTAATAAGTGGTTCAAAAGGAGGACTCTCCCAAAGCTCTATTGGATCGGGTGGCTGAACATCATAATGACCGTAAACCAAAACGGTAGGGGCATCTTTGGAGGTAATTACTTCCCCGTAAACTATAGGATGACCCTTAGTTTCATAGATTTTTACGGTAGAACAACCTATATCTTGAAGGGCATTTTTTATCCATTTCGCTGTTTTTTTGATGTCTCCTTTGTAATGTGGATCTGCACTGATAGATGGAATTTTGAGTAAGTCAAAGAGTTGTCCGATAAAAAATTCCTTTTGGTTTTTTAGTTCTATTCTCATGATTTTTTGTAAGTCCGTAAATGTACAAAACATTGATTCTTTTTCAATTGGTTGAAAAATCTTTTAAGAAAACTTGATTATATTTGTCCACCTTATTCGAAGCGGGTGTGGTGAAATTGGTAGACACGCTAGATTTAGGATCTAGTGCTTCACGGCGTGGGGGTTCGAGTCCCTTCACCCGCACTTTATAAAAAATTAAAAACCTCATTTACTGAGGTTTTCGTTTTTTATTGGGATAATGTTGCAAACACCTAATTAAAAATCTCAAGAATTTGTTTTTAGGAATATTAATCAGTTATGTAGCGATTTAATACACCTGTAATTTAAGCTATTTTCTATTTAAAGGTTGAATTTAGCTTTAAAATGAAATATTATATTTTGCATATACGTATACCTCAAGCATTTAGGTTAATCGTTTAGTAAAAAAAATCCATTTTAAGCTGAAATTAAAGTTAAATTTCTTTTTTTAAATTTTTGTAGGGGTCTATTTTCAGTTTATTACGACACAACATTACCTATACATATTTTTTTAAGATTTTTACTATATTTTTTTAAAATATTGACATACAGTATATTATAAATATAATTTACTTACAAATTAGTTAAACAAAACAAAAATTTATAGTTATGTTTTTGTAGTATTTAAAGACAAATGTTAAGGGGTTATTATTTTTATATTGAACATTGAAAAAACCAAATTTTTTAGATTTATTTAATAATTTCAAGTATGTACTCTTATTTATCTAATAGAGGTAAGTTCTTCTTACTTCTTTTTTCACTTTTATTTATAATTACCTGTAAGAAGGACGAAGATTCAGTTGCTTTTGTAAATGCATCTTCAAACAACGAAGATCAGGGATATGTTGAATTTAGCGCTGGAGAGTATGGAATAGGTTCTTCAGTAACTTTTACTGCTGTTCCAAATGAGCACTTCGTTTTTGTTCAATGGAGAGGTTCTTCAGGCCAAACATATACTGATAATCCTTTGACGGTTAAGATTGAATCTGATTTAAATCTTGTAGCTGAATTTGAAGCTACTAGTTATGAGTTTAATGTAACCACTAATGGAGATGGTCGTGTCGAGCAAGAAATTATCTCAACCTCAGCAAGAAGTACCGATATACAATATGGTAGCAGAGTTAGGTTAACAGCTATACCTGAGAATGAGCACGTTTTTTTCCGTTGGGGAGGAGATATATCGGAAACTGATAACCCAATTGAGGTTGATGTTTTGGGTTCAATGGATATTACTGGAAATTTTGATTTTGAACTTATCAACTCTTTGATTGGTAACTGGACATTTCCAACAACAAATGCCCAATCAGCCAGAGGTGTTGATTCAAATTCAAACAAATCTAATGATTGTACATTATTTGGTTTGGTTTTTAAACCAGATTATACATTTATATTATTTTATTCAGGCGGACAAATTGACGGTGAGTTTGAATTAATTAGTAATACAGAGATAAGCTTAGGAAACTCTGGATCTATTTCAAATATTGACATTTCTGAAACTGCAATTTCATTTGAAATTAATTTGACTGTTGGATGCTCTACCAGTGTTTCAGGAGAGAGAGACGAATCTTCTGACGGAGATACCGATGAAGAAGTTACTTCATTTTTAGAAAAAGTTGATGGTACATACTGGAAAACAGCTTATACGAATACAGACGGAAAAGAATTTGCAAAATATTTCAAATTAAATGACAGTATTCCAAATTCATATGTTGAAATTTTATTGGTAGATATAGAGGAAAGTTGTATCAAATCTTCTTTCACATCTGACAATGTTTCAGAACTCAGACAAAACTATATAAATGAACTTTCATTTTTCTCAAGTAACTATATCGATGGGGAAAATGTAACAACACAATTTGTGCTTTCTGACGATGAAAGTCTTGAGCTTTCTGAAACCTATGGTATTTTAGGTGGAGGAGAAGACAGAGTTTCATTATTACAATCAATTTCTGAGACTGAGTATAATGAAATCAAAGAATCAGCTCTTTGTGGAGTAGATGGTTTATTACCTGCTCCCACACCAACAGATGATCCAGCAGGAGTTATCTCTATTTTTAGTGACTCTTATACCAATGTTTCTGGATTAGAGACTAATACAAACTGGAATCAACAAACTGTTGTTACTACTTTTGAGGTGGCTGATGGAGATAGTGTTTTAAAATATGAAGGGCTTAATTACCAAGGTACTCAGTTCGATGAGACTTCAGTTATTACTAAAACTCATCTTCATATTGATTATTACTCCGATGATGCAACGGAGTTAAAACTATTTTTAATAAGTCCTGGTCCTAAGGAAGTATCACAACCTTTAAGTCTTGAGAATAAAGTACTTGGAAGATGGATGAGTGCAGATCTTGAATTAGCTTCTTTTGCAGATGTTGTTGATTTATGTAAAGTTTTCCAAATTAAGATAGAAGGAAATGGTACAGTTTATTTTGATAACATTTATTTCTATGGAGATGGCGAAGGAGAGTGTGTAGAGGAAGAACCAGTTGTTATTGCTGCAGGTGAAGGACCTGATGGACCTGCTCCAACTCCTACTGATGATGCTAGCGATGTGATTTCTATTTTCGGAGATACTTACACTAATATTTCAGATGTTAATATGAATCCTTCATGGAATCAAGAGACACAATACGCTGAAGTAGAAATAGCAGACGGAGATAAAATTGTAAGATATTCAAACCTTAACTATCAAGGTATTGAATACGCTGAGACTAACGTTTCTGGAAAATCTAAACTCCATATTGATTACTGGACTAAGGATGCGACAGAGCTAAAATTCTTCTTAATTGGTAAAACTTCAAGTGGTGGCTCTACTGAGAAGAGTATAACTATTCCAGTATCTGGTGCTGGAACATGGAAAACCGCTAATATTGATTTATCAGAATTTAATGT
>JAYPMF010000018.1:0-22065 GCA_038129785.1 Flavobacteriaceae bacterium | reverse complement strand
AATAAGGTAGTCCAAAAATTCAAAACTTGAATTCATAATGATATGTTTGGTTTGACATTACGTATTTTCTTTTCCCATTCCCAAGCAGTTTTCAATGCCTCTTCAAGATCATTTTTCGCCCGCCATCCCAAAATTTTATTAGCTTTGGTTGTGTCAGCGTAAGCTGATACTATATCCCCTACTCTTCGATCAACAATTTTATAGTTTAAAGAAACTCCAGAGACTTTTTCGAAAGTCTTGATAACCTCCAAAACAGTATTACCTTTCCCAGTTCCCAAGTTGAAAACTTCAAAATTTTCAATTTGCTCATCGGCCATCATTCTTTTGAGACCTACTACATGCGCTTTAGCCAAATCTACAACATGAATGTAATCCCTAATACAGGTCCCATCACGGGTAGGGTAGTCATCACCAAAGACATTAATTATCTTGTGTAATCCGGCAGCTGTTTGAGTGATAAAGGGTACAAGATTCTGAGGCTTCCCCTTGGGTAACTCTCCAATTTCAATGCTGGGATGTCCACCAATAGGATTAAAATATCGAAGAGAGATTACTTTTAACAACTCATTAGACCGAGTGCTGTCAAAGAGGATGTTTTCACCTATTTGTTTGGTATTTCCATAAGGAGACTGTGCTTTTTTGATTGGTTCTTGTTCGGTGATGGGAAGTTCATCTGCCTGACCATAGACAGTGCAAGATGAACTGAAAATAAATGAAAACGCTTGGCCTTTATTTTCAATCGCCTGAAGCAAATAGATTAGACAACCTAGATTGTTCTCATAATAATCAAGTGGTCGCTCAACACTTTCTCCCACAGCCTTGGAAGCGGCAAAGTGGATGATACCGGTAAGATCTGGATGATTTTCAAACAATCGATTGACATCGCTTTTATTCCTTAGATCAAGATTTACAAATTTGGGAGTAATTCCTGTTATCTTATTAATTCCCTCCAATACATCCGTATTACTATTGGAGAGATCATCAACAATGATGATTTCAAATCCTTGTTGAATTAATTCAACACTCGTATGGGAGCCGATATAACCCAGTCCTCCTGTTACTAAAATTTTTGAAGACAATACGTTTTTACCATTTGGTTTAAAACAAATTTAAATTTTTTATTTGATTATTTTGTTCCAATGGTTTAGATTAACGATGATTGTTATGTAATACTTCAAAAAGCTATAATTCATTGAGATATAGAGCACTATATAATTATATAAAACTATCTTTGCGCTCATTAATTTAATATATGCCTAGCATAAAAAATATTGCAATAATAGCCCACGTTGATCATGGAAAAACAACTCTGGTGGACAAAATAATGTTTCACTGTGAATTATTTCGTGATAACGAAAATAAGGGAGATTTGATTCTGGATAGCAATGACTTAGAAAGAGAAAGAGGAATCACCATTTTATCCAAAAACGTCTCCGTAAATTACAAGGGTGCCAAAATCAATATTATCGATACCCCTGGTCACGCTGATTTTGGTGGGGAGGTTGAGCGGGTAATTAATATGGCAGATGCAGCCATTTTATTGGTTGATGCATTTGAAGGTCCTATGCCACAAACTCGATTTGTGTTAAAAAAGGCTTTGGATTTAAAATTAAAACCCTTAGTTGTTATAAATAAAGTTGACAAAGAAAATTGTCGACCGGAGGAAGTCTACGAGGCTGTCTTTGATCTTATGTTTGATCTCGGAGCTGAGGAGTGGCAATTAGATTTCCCTGTTGTATATGGGTCTGCCAAAAATAATTGGATGGGACAAGATTGGAAAACTCCCACAGACTCTATCTCACATCTTTTGGATTTGGTTTTGGATCACGTTCCCACTCCTGAAATCAAAAGTGGAAACACACAAATGTTGATCACCTCTTTTGATTTTTCTCCTTATACTGGTAGGGTTGCAATTGGGAGACTTAACCGAGGGATTTTAAAAGCCAATATGAATATTAGTCTGGTTGACCGAAATGGTAAAATAACTAAATCTAGGATCAAGGAACTCAATATATTCGAAGGTTTGGGAAGGCGTAAAGTAGATAAAGTAGAAGCGGGAGACATATGCGCCATTATTGGATTGGAATCTTTTAACATTGGAGATACTATTGCAGATGCCCTTAAACCAGAGGCATTGCCGACCATAGCCATAGATGAGCCCACTATGAGTATGCTTATTACTATCAACGATTCTCCTTTTTTTGGAAAAGATGGTAAGTTTGTTACATCTCGCCACATTAAAGATCGTTTGGAAAAAGAGTTAGAGCGAAATTTAGCTTTAAGAGTTGAATTGACTGAATCGGCTGACAAATTCTTGGTTTTTGGGCGTGGAGTGATGCACCTTTCTGTTTTGATCGAAACCATGAGAAGAGAGGGCTATGAACTCCAAATTGGGCAACCACAGGTTATCATCAAAAATATCGATGGCGTTACATGTGAACCTATAGAAACCCTTACCATTGATTTGCCCGAAAACTTGTCAGGTAAAGCTATCGAAATGGTTACCTTAAGAAAAGGGGAAATAGTTAGTCTTGAAAACAAGGGTGATCGCATGCTCTGTGAATTCATCATTCCTTCTCGTGGAATTATTGGATTAAGAAATCAACTGCTTACAAATACTGCTGGTCAAGCGATTATAAATCATCGTTTTATGGAATTTCAGGCTTTTAAGGGAGAGATTCCAAGTAGAATCAATGGTTCATTGATCTCTATGGAGAAAGGAAGTGCTATTCCCTACGCATTGGATAAACTTCAAGAAAGAGGTAGTTTTTTTGTCTTTCCCAATGAAGAAGTTTATACCGGTCAAGTCATCGGCGAAAATACAAGAATTGACGATTTGGTGGTTAATGTCACCAAAACAAAAAAACTATCAAATGTAAGGGCATCCGGTAGTGATGAAAAAGTGAGCATTGCCCCTCCAATTAAGTTTTCTTTGGAGGAAGCATTAGAATATATACAGGCCGACGAATATGTTGAAGTAACACCCAACCACTTGAGGTTGAGAAAGATTTTCTTGAACGAAAACGAGAGAAAAAGAAAAACTCCCTAGGTATTATCATTTTTACTAAAGTCCAGTGAGTATTCAAATTTAAAGATTTGAATTATTCTTTATCAACTATAACTAAAATCGTTTAAATTATTTAAATTATTTAAATTATTTAAATAATGTTAGTTTCAAAAAAAGTAATATTAAATCCTCCAATTCAATGAAATCTCTTAACATTATACCATCTATCCTCATCCTATCAGTTTTCCTCGGTTGTAATACTTTATCGTCGGATTCCATACCGAGAATTGCCATTGCGGGTTTAGGAATAGAATCCAGTACATTCTCTCCTGCACAGACTACAGAGGTGGCTTTTCATGCTCAGCAAGGCTTGGAGATTTTGGATCATTATCCTTTTTTAAAACCCAAGAGTAAAAATAGATCTAGAGCTAAGTGGTTTCCTGCCTTGAGAGGTAAATCGTTACCGGGAGGAATCGTTACACGCGAAGCCTATGAATCATTGATGAAAAAGATGCTTGAAAAATTAAAAGAAAACCTACCCTATGATGGCCTTTTTTTTGATATACATGGTGCTATGAGTGTAGTGGGTTTAGATGATCCTGAGGGGGATATGATTTTAAGAATAAGGGATGTGATTGGAGAGGAAACCTTAATTTCTACTTCGATGGATTTGCATGGGAATGTTTCTAAACGTTTGGCTCATCAATCTGATTTGATTACTTGCTATCGTATGGCGCCCCATGAGGATGCTTTAATCTCCAAACAGAGGGCCTTGGAAAATCTTTTAGATAGATTAGAAAATGGTAAAGGAAAACCTCAATATAAAGCTTGGATTGCTGTTCCTATATTATTACCAGGAGAAAAAACAAGTACTAGAATAGAACCGGGAAAAAGTCTCTATGCTAAAGTGCCATTAGTAGAATCCAAAGAAGGTGTATTGGATGCTGCCATTTGGATGGGTTATCCTTGGGCAGATGAACCCAGAAATCATGGTGTGGTTATGGTTACTGGAGATGATCATGAGGCTGTCGTTGAAAATGCCGAAAGTCTTGCAAAATATTATTGGGAGGTAAGAAATAAATTTGTGTTTGTTGCACCCACTACCAGTTTTGAAGAAAGTATTGCTTTGGCACTAAAAAGTAAAAGCAAACCCTATATCATCAGTGATATGGGAGACAATCCCACTGCTGGGGGTGCAGGAGATGTAACATGGACACTAGAAAAAATTCTCGCCCTACCCACTTTCCAAAACACCTCTGGTCCCGAGTTGATTTATGCCTCTATCCCAGGCCCCGACTTTATTTCTAAAGCCTTAACGGCAGGAGAAGGAGCTTTTGTTACTGGGTCTGTTGGCGCTATGGTAGACAATCGCTATGCTGGGCCTATTTCACTTCGTGGAAAGATCTTAGCCATTCGCAAAGGGGATAAACATGCAGTAATTGAAGTCGTTGTTAAGGTGGGAAGTGTTAAAGTCATTGTCACCCAAAAAAGAAAACCCTACCATTATGAAAAAGATTTTACTCAATTGGGATTAGACCCTAGGAATGCAGATATTTTGATCGTTAAAATTGGTTATTTGGTTCCAGAACTTTATCAAATAAGGGGTGGATGGATCATGGCTTTGACACCTGGTGGTGTAGATCAAAATTTGGAGCGTTTGAATTACCGCAGAATCAACCGACCCATGTTCCCTTTTGACAAAGATTTTCCCAATTTAGACTTAAGTGCAGAATTGATTCCAACTTCCGATCGCCCTTTAAAAAATAAAAAATGATATTGAAAATTAAGTTGAGTTTACTTTCATTTTTTTGTATTTCCATGATATGGTCTCAGTTACCCAAGATGGAAAAAACATTAAACGTGATGGATTTTAAAATTGTTAATAATGATACTTTAAAAGTACACTGGTATTTAGCTGAATCTAAAGATTTAAGTCCCACCCCAGCGATCGCCTTTTTTTTTGGAGGAGGCTGGAGAGGGGGTGAGTATACTCATTTTCAAAGGCAAGCTTTGTATTTCTCTCAAAGAGGACTAACTACTTTTCTGTTTGAATATCGTGTCGAAAATCGACACAATACCAGTCCAGTTGAATGCATTAAAGATGCCAGAAGTGCCCTCAGGTTTTTAAAGCTAAATCATAGTAAATTTAATATTGACCCACAGAAAATTATTGCCTCAGGAGGTTCTGCAGGAGGTCACATAGCTGCAGCTACAGCCACACTCCATTCTATAAATGAATTAACCGATGATTTGGCCATTGATCCTATGCCGGCTGCAATGATACTTTTTAATCCTGTTTTTGATAATGGCCCCAACGGCTATCACGGCTCATCAGTTGAAAAACTAATTGATGATGATTTCCGATGTCATTGCCTCTCCTACAAAATCCCCAATGGAAAGTGGACTAATTTATTTAAATCAAGATATAAGGAGCTTTCTCCTTACCATAACATTACCTCCAGAACTCCACCTACACTGATAATGTTTGGAAGCCAGGATAATTTAGTGCCAGTTTCCATTGCAAAAAGTTTTCAAAAAAAAATGAAAGATCTTACAAATATTTGTCAATTGATTATTTATGATGGTGCTAAACACGGTTTTTTTAACGGAGTGAGAAATAAATTAAACCCAGGTAATGCTAACCGGGCTAAATATTTTTTTGACACCCTTCAGGCCAGCGATGATTTTTTGGTAAATCTTAATATTTTAAAGAAAACAATAAAAGTGAAGGACTATTTTGAGTAGATAAATTCTGATAATGACCAACGTTTCTTAATTATTTATCAATTTGAAAATTGAGGCGATAATTTTAAATATTAAGGATGGAAAGATTTTATTAATAATTGATCTTTTGCAAAATTCTTTTAAAGATTAAAACATTATGTAAAAAGAAATTTGTTATTAGCGTATAATTTCAAAATGGTATTTACCTGAGACTAGTTTAGCTTGAAAAGCTCCCTTTTTGTTTATAGAAAATTTGACCCTGTCCTTTTCGTAGATTTCTCTACCATTAATGACAAGGGTGGCACTGCTATTTGGAGGCACTATAATATCGTAAAATATTTTTCCATTATTTTTTTTCCAGCTACTAAGAATCTTGCCATATGGTCCATTGTGTTGTGCTTCAAATTTTTCCAGCCCTGTTACAAAGTGAGGCTCCAACAAAATATTTTTAAAACCAGGTCGTTCGGGATCAGGTTTGATACCTCCCAGGGCTTTGTAAAACCACGCGCCAATTTCTCCAAACATAATGTGGTTTCTGGACATGGCCCCTTTTCTTTCTTCGTCCACTTTCCAATCCTCAAAAAGTGTGGTGGCTCCCTCCTTAACCCAGGCGCCCCATGAAGGGAAATCATCCTGTGTGGCTACTTCATAGGCCAAATCCGGGTGACCGTTTTCGCTCAAAGCATTGAGAATGGCTTTACTGCCCAGTAGTCCAACATCAATATGACTATTATCCAAAATAACTTTTTTGGCTAAGTTATTGGCGACTTTTTCAATATACTCCTGTGGAACAATCCCCCAAAATAAAGCTGTGCTCAACTCCGTCTGAAAACCACTGCCGTAAATTGCTGTTTTTGGATCGAAAAAACGGGAATTGATTTCTTCTTTAATATTTGTTGCTAGTTCAGAGTATTTTTGGTAATCGTCCTCTTTTCCAAATAATTTTGCCGTATTTGCAAGAATCTTTGCATCCACATAATAGTAGATTGAGGAGGTGAATTGCTTTGGTGTTTTCGATTTTACGGGAACCCAGTCGCCCAATCCCCAATGGGTAATGTATCCTGGACTGATTTCTGTTATATGATCCACATATCTTTTGATGTTGTCATAACAATCTGCTAAAAGTTTTTGATCTCCATAAAATAGGTATACATTCCAAGGAATGATGGCCAAACTACTGGTCCAGTCTGGTCCGTTTGCCCATTGATATCCCCAACCACTGGATGGTATGATTGCAGGAAGAACCCCATTAGATTGTTGTTCATCCCTATGATCGGCCAACCATTTTTCATAAACAGTTATACCGTCAAAATTGTAAAGTCCCATTTCAATGGCGATATGTGCATCTCCTGTCCACCCGTTTTTTTCACGTTGGGGGCAATCGGTAGGGTAGCCAAACAAGTTCGAAAGATAGGCGTTGTTGGTTGCTGACCAAAGCTTGTTGATTAGAGGGTTGGAACTACTCACCTTTCCAACTGGAGGCACAGCACTGTGCATAAAAATTCCTGTGACACTTTGCTTGGTTAACTCTATGGGTCTATTACTTAGCACCTCTATGTATTGGAAACCTTTGTAGTTGAACTTGGGGACAAAAGTTTCTGACCCTTCACCGCTGAGTGTGTAAATATCGGTTTGAAAAGGATCACTGTCGTCGGTAGGGCGATAATGAACGATAATATTGGAGAGGTCGAGTTCACCTCTATCATCCAACAATTCTGAATGGGTAACCTTGAGTACTGTTCCGGCTTCCCCTTTTACTTTTATTCTGGATACCCCAGAAATATTTCTACCCAGGTCATAAATGTATTTTTGGGGATTAATTTTTCGCATTTTTACCGCTTGTATTTCGAGGTTGTTTTTTATAGGGTGTAAAGCCTGAGCTACAATATTATTAGAGGGTGCAGAGGTTACGATACTTTTTTTCCATTTGATATCGTCAAAACCCGAGGTATTCCAGCCTTTTTGCTCCAATTGAGCATTTTGGTGCTCCGCAGTGTAAATACTATTGAAAATAAGTGAACCTGAGGAGTTTTTCCAATCTGTATCAGACGAAAAGGTTTCCTTAGAACCATCCTCATAGGTTACTTTCAAATCCAAACAAAACATGGGTCTCGCCCTCCAGGGGGCTTCATGGAAATACCAAACAGCTGTCGATTGGTGGTTGAACCAACCATTGCCAAGCAGAATACCAATTGCATTGTTTTGCTGTAAATAATCTGAAACATCGTGTGTCACATATAAATTTCTGCGATCGAAACGGGTATAAGTAGGGTCCAGTTGATGGTCACCCACCTTTTTTCCATTTAAATACAGTTCGAAGAGTCCTGCTGTAGCAATGTATACTCTTGCCTTTTTTATTTTTTTTTTGATGTTAAACTCTTTCCTAAAGTAGGCGCTTTCTTTTTTATCGATATTACGACTGTCAGAGATCCACGAACCCTTCCAGTTTCCTGCCTCCATCATACCCATTTCAAAGCTGGATAATTGATCGGATTCAACTTTTTTATTGTTTTTATCCCAAACGGTTAAAGACCAATAATACTTATGAAAAGCTTGCAATGCCTTTCCGCCATAAACGACCATTTGATGGTCGGAATTTATTTTTCCTGTATTCCAGTGGGAACCATTTCCGGCGGCGACATTACTAGAATCAGTACCTACCGAGATTTTATAAGCTTTTTGAAAGGCTCCTCGTCTTTGATCCTTGATCTTCCATGTAAAGCGGGGAGTTTTGACATCCAGTCCAATGGGGTTGGCCAAATATTCACTTTTAAGGTCATATACTCTTGGCAGATCATTTTGTGAATGAGTATTCCATACGAACCCCATAAAAACGACTGTAATAATCTTTTTTAATCTTGTCAATCTCCAATTCAAGATATTTTGCAGGAAAAAATATTGAAATTTTTTGATTATAAATTTCATCGATAATTTTGTTTTCATTTGTTTTGAGTACCAGAAAGGTTGGTTAAATTAGTCAAATTCTTTTACAAACTGTACAAAAAAATGGTGCACCATCATAAGTCTATCTCATTGAAAGATTACAGAATATCTCCTTTTATCATTGGAACCATGAGAATAGGGCAGTGGGGTAGTAAGATGAATATATCAGAGATTGAAAAATTTATAGAGGGCTGCATAGCACTGGATCTGATCGATTTTGATCACGCCGATATTTATGGCTCCTACACAACTGAATCCGATTTTGGAGCAGTGATAAAAAAAAGACCTGATCTACGATCTCAAATGAGAATAACTACAAAATGCGGGATCAAAATGGTCTCCGAAAATCGACCCGAACACCAAATAAAATCTTACAACCTTACCAAAGCCCATATCAAACAATCAGTAGATAATTCATTGTATAACTTACACACTGATTATATCGATACATTATTGTTGCATCGTCCCGATTTTCTTTTGGATCCGCATGAAGTAGCAGCAGCTTTTACCGAATTGGAAAAAGAGGGAAAAGTCAAATATTTTGGTGTTTCAAATTTTTCTGAAAGCCAATTCGAGTTACTGCAAGAAAAATTTCCTTTGTGTACCCATCAAGTGGAGATATCATTGCTTCATCGGGAGGCATTTGTAAATGGTATTTTGGATCAATGCCAAAAGTGGGGAATTCCACCTACTGCATGGTCTCCATTAAGTGGAGGGACATTGTTTAAAAGTTCGGAGGATCCGATTATTATCGATGTCCAAAAAATAATCACCCCACTTTGTAAAAAATACAAAGCCCAACCAGATCAAGTTTTATTGGCTTGGCTTCGAAAACATCCTGCGGGTATTATTCCGGTCTTGGGAACCTCCAAAATTTCGAGAATTAAAAATGCAAAAGAGAGTCTAAAAATTAATTTAACACACGAGGAGTGGTATATGCTTTGGCAGGGAGTAACGGGAAACGAAATTGCTTAATAACTCCTTAGAGGATTAAAATAATATGATAGTTAAACCGATAGAGATAAGATCAAGACAAGCGCAAGGAGCAGAGGTTTCATGGTTTGCTCCTATTTGTGATGGAGACGACCGCTATTTGGGTGAGCGTGATGTAAAATACAAAAGTAATTGGGAAAATACTTCCAATATCTTATTGACTGCTGATCAATTGGGCTATCGGAATATTCTATGTCCTTCATCCTACCAGGTGGGACAAGATACCCTTGCATTTGTATCTGCGGTTTCTCCACTGACCCAAAATATAAATATTTTGGCGGCTATACGCTGTGGTGAGATTCATCCCCCAATGCTAGCTCGAACACTATCTACAATTGATCATATTCTTAAGGGAAGACTTACAGTCAATATCATATCATCGAATTTGCCAGGTGAAAATCTTCCATCCGAAGATCGATATCAGCGATCCAGAGAGGTAATTGAAATACTCAAACAAGCTTGGAAACAAGAGGAAATTGATTTCAGTGGTCAATTTTATAAGTTTCAACTGCCAACGGATCCTGTCAAACCATATCAGAATAGTGGGCCCTTACTATATTTTGGAGGCTATTCAGCCCCTGCAGTTGACCTCTGTGCAGAGCATTGTGATGTTTATTTAATGTGGCCGGAGACAGAGGGAAATTTGAGGAATTTGATGGAAAACATGAGTCAGAAAGCTTTAAAGTATAATAGAAAAGTAGATTTCGGACTTAGGATACATGTGGTTGTAAGGGAGACAGAAGAAGAGGCCAACAAATATGCTGAAAGTATCATTTCAAAACTTGATTTGGAAGCAGGTCAAGAATTGAGGGAGCGTGCTCTGGATGCAAAATCTTACGGTGTAAGTCGTCAAAAAGAAATGAGGGATCAATCTTCTAAGGATGGCTTCGTGGAACCTCACTTATGGACAGGAATAGGAAAGGCACGCTCCGGTTGTGGTGCTGCACTGGTGGGTAACCCTGACCAGATTGTTGAAAAATTAAATCGTTACATGGACATGGGCATTAGGTCTTTTATATTATCGGGCTATCCACATTTCGATGAATGCAAGCGTTTTGCTGAGCTGGTATTGCCCAGACTAAAAACCTTTTCCATGCCAGATCTACAGGGTAAAACTTCAAAATTAGCGCCATTGACCCCCCTGGCCAATGGTATTAGGGTATGATCGGAAATATATATGACTCCAATATTTTTTTGTAATGATTGATCTATTCATCGTAGTCACTTACTTTATAGTTGTTATCCTTGTTGCGATTTCAGGAAGGCAAACTAAAGAAGTTACTGCCGAGGAATATTTCTTAAGTTCCAGAAGTTTGAGATGGCCCTCTATTGCTTTTTCTACTATTGCGACAAATATCCAAGGATATCAGTTTTTGGGTATGATGGGCTCTGCCTACCTCTATGGGCTGGCTCAGGCAAGTTTAGAAATCAATGCTATACAGGGCATACTTCTAGCCTCTTTTATTTTTATCCCCTATTACCTGAAAGACAAAATCATTACCATAACTCAGTTCATAAAAAAACGTCTCGGAAAAAGGATAGCCTTACTTTATTCCTTGGCTAACATTTCATTATTTTCCACCATTACGATTGGGGCAGCTCTCTTTTGGGGGGCCTATGCTGCAGATATTGTTTTTGGAGAATATCTATCCATTTTACACCAAGATCGACTAACAAGAATTACTTTACTAATCCTAATAATTGGATTTTTTTCAGCGTCCTATACCTATTTTGGTGGACTGAGTGCTGTGGTTCGGACGGACATCGTTCAGTTTGTGGTTTTGCTATTGGGTGGACTTGCTGTAATGCTTATGGCGGTTCATCATTTGGGGGGTTGGTCTCAGTTATATATAAAAACACCTCAGTTGATGCACTTGCACCTTCCCTCTAATCATGAAAAATTACCTTGGACACATATTTTCGGGCTATTCTTTTTAAATATCAACTATTGGTGTGCCAATCAATCAATTGTTCAAAGGTCTCTGGCCGCTAAGAGCCTGAAACACGTTCAGATTGGACTCATGGTAGGCGGATTGATGAAATATTTGATGGCTGTGATCATAGTGGTACCAGGCATTGCATTGGTCGGTATTTTGGGAGACAATGGACTGTCGGATCCAGATATGACTTTCCCCTATCTTGTCAACACTTTTTTGCCATTGGGGGTAAAAGGATTTGTTTTGTGTGCTCTGTTTGCTTCCTTGATGAGCACCGTGGACTCAACTTTTAATTCCTTAGCTACACTTTGGTCTGTTGATATTTACAAAGAGTATATCCATAAAAATTCCAGTGACCAACAAATGGTTGATGCAGGAAAACGTGCTATTTTATTCAGTTTTGTTACCGGTGTAACGGTTGGTATTTTATTGCTTTATCTCAAATTTTCAGATCCTAATGCAGCATTTACCCATACTCTGAATGAACTTCGTTATTACATCAATTGTGGTATAGTAGTGATTATTTGCTCTGCAGTTTTTTTGGTCGCCCCTCATCACAAAATCACCTTTTTGGCTTTTGTGTCGACCATGGTCCTTCAATTCATTTTTAAGTTTTTATTCCCTGAGATGAATTATTTTGTCAGGGCCATGTGGATCATACTCATCGGTTTTTTCTTAGTCCTTTTATTTTCAAAAACCCGATTTGAAAATCTGTGGGTGCAGTTTCAAACCGACTCAAAACAGATTTCTAGAATGGGGCTGGGAATGCTCATTTCATTAATCTTATTGCATATTTTCTTTCATTAATAAGATCTATTATTTTTAATCTTATCAATTATTTATTATTAATTTTAGTTGATAACAAAAAAAATCTATGAGGGTGTTGAATCAAGTACTTTTGTTTGGGGTAGGAATAATCATATTAATGTTGATCTCTTGTAAAAACATTGAGGAAGAACAAAACTGGTATAAAGGTAATTTACATACTCACTCTCTTTGGAGTGACGGTGATGATTTTCCCGAAATGATTATCCAATGGTATAAAGACAACGATTATCAATTCATTGCGTTATCGGATCACAATACCATTGCTGATTCAGAATTTTGGTATGAAATTAGAGAGCGAGAGCTTAAAAATAAAACTTTAGAAAAATATCAAAATCGGTTTGGGGATTGGGTTGAGACCAAAACAAACTCTGGTAAAACATTGGTTCGCCTTAAAACTTTTGAGGAGTTCCGCTCCAAATTACAAGTGCAGGATTCTTTTTTGGTCATTAAGTCTGAAGAGGTTACCTCTTCTTTTAAAAATAAGCCGGTTCACATTAATGTTACCAACATAGATGAAAAAATTGATCCCATTCGTGGAACTTCAGTGTTGGATGTAATGCAGAGAACCTTAGACGCTGTAAACGAGCAACGGAAAAGGTTAAACATTCCCATGTTCGCTCATATAAATCATCCTAACTTTGGTTATGGTATCAGCACGGAGGATTTAAAAAAGTTGAATGGAGAACGTTTTTTTGAGGTTTACAATGGACATCCGGCTGTGAACAATGAGGGTAACGACACACATGTTGATACAGAAACTATGTGGGATTTAATTAATATCCACTATTACAATGAGGAGAAACCGTTGTTGTTTGGAATTGCCACTGACGACAGTCACCGTTATCACAGCTTCTCTTCTGATGACAGTAATTCCGGTCGAGGATGGGTTATGGTGAATTCAAAAAAATTGGATACCGATCATTTGATATCTGCCATGGAAACTGGAGATTTTTATGCATCTACGGGTGTCTTCCTTGAAAAATTATACATGGATCAAGACGAAATTAAAATAGTTATAGATTCTGAAGTTGGTGTCAATTATGAAATTGCTTTTATGGGATATCAAAAAGGAGCTGAAGAGGTGGTTACTTTAAAAAAAATCCATGGTACTTCGGCATCATATACCTATCAAAAAGAGGATGTTTTTGTCAGGGTCAGTATCAATTCGGATGCCAAAAAAGAAAATCCCATTATTGAAAATGAAACTAAAAAAGCATGGACGCAACCCCTCCTGCTTCGATAGGGTTTTTTTAAAAATTTTAACTAAAAATAACAGCTCTCTTAAATGTCAGATCTAAACACATTTCATAAACGTATTTGCGTTGACTGTAACCAAGAAATAGACTTTATTTGGTCCCATAATATCTATAATAACAATGCACTGAGTAAAGTTTGTTTTGAGTGTAGAGAACGTCGTTTGAATGAACTTTACTCCTCACAAAATCAATCCTAAATTGATTAATGAAAGCTTCCGAGAACAATATCCATATTTCAAGACCGAAAAGATAATTTTAAATAATGTAAGTATCTCAGGTGAGAAGGAAATTATGGTAAGTGATAATCCATATATGTTCAGAGAGGTAATAATTGAAAAAGTCAAAAACTATTAAAAAGTAGGCATAAATGACTTAAAATTGATCAAAAAAGACTTAAAATCATCAAAAATCATCAAAAAACGAATAAGTTTGGATTTTCGTTTTTTTATTAAATTTTTAAATAAAAGCTTTAAAATCAGAGATACAATTAGTCCAAATAGTTATATTCCTGATCTAGACCAAGCAGTTCTATGGCTTTTATTGAAGGCTTAGGTTTTTTATCCCTGTCTTTGTAATAATGAGTATTGTCCCAATCAAATTTTAGTTCTGTTTCCCTAGGGTCATTTGTTTTGACTAAATAGGTATTGAGTTTACTTAACAGGGCTTCGAAAACGGGTTTGTACTCATCAACCTGTGACAAGTTATTCATTTGGAAAGGGTCTTCTTTTATATTATATAATTCGTATTCTGGTCTTTTGGAAAAAGCTAAGTCAAATAAAGGTTTAATATCTTCTGAATTTTTATTTTTCAGCATATGAATTTTTGTAGGTGCGTCATAATGGAGCATATGAGCATCAACATCCCCATATAATGGAGGATCTCCTGCAGGCCAGCGTTCCGGCTCATAATTTTTAATAAACAAATAATCATTTGTTCTTATGGCGCGACCGGGATAACCCAGTCCACCTCTTCTGACAAAGGCATGCCTTTCTCTGGCCATGATGACATGGTCTCTCTGAGGATTAATGACTCCTTGTTTTTCTGAGGTGAGTATATCAACAAAACTCCTGGCATTCATTTGTTCCGGTTTAGCAATACCTGCAAGTTCCAAAAAGGTAGGAGCAAAATCTTTGATGTTAATAAAGTCCTCTATTTCTCGTCCTGAGGTAAAAAAATCAGGCCATGATATGATCAGTGGAATTTTGGTTCCGAAATCGTATAAATTAGCCAATCCTCTGGGCATTTGCCAACCATTATCACTACAGACAATGATCATGGTATTCTCAAACTCTCCCATTTCTTTGAGTAAGGATATATAGGATCCTACCTCTTCGTCAAATCTTTGGATTTCATCATAGTAATCGGCGATATCTTTCCTCACCTCAATATTATCAGGGAGGTAGGGGGGTACGAATATGGAATCGAGCTGGATGCCCGAATTTTTCCATCCTTCTTTTTTATAGGGTCGGTGAGGATCACTGCTACTATACCAATACATCCAGGGTTGCCCTTTTTCTACTTCGTTAAAAAATTCTTCAAAAGAATCATATCTCGTACCCCCGGGGTTATGCTCCCAACCAGTAACAGTTTCATCTCCAGGCCCCCATCCTTTTCCCTCAATCCCTATGTGATAACCCGAGCCCTCCATTAATTGAGAGTAGACTTTAACTTTTGGAAAGCTACTCCAAAGATTAGCTGCCTCTCCCAAGTTCCAGATGTCCTGACCGGTGAGCATTGATGCTCTTGCAGGTGAGCAGGAAGGAGCTGAGCAGTATGCGTTTTTGAAGATCAATCCCTTCTTTGCAAGCTTATCGATATTTGGTGTTTTGACTGATTTGTCACCATAACAACCTAAATGATCTGCAGACTGATTGTCAGACATTAACAGCAATATGTTGGGTCTTTTTGGTTCCGATTTATTTTTTTTTTGATCACATGACATATAGATGAACAAAATCATATATATAAATAGATGTCTTGTGGTTAGGCTTACTTTTTTCATTATTCTCTAAATTGAATAGTCTAAAACTTATTGTTTTTGGTAATCATTTGAATTTCGATTAAGACAATATAAAGCCTTCTTGATTAGTTGACAAAATTTATTTTATTTGTGTTTTAATAAGTTTTCCAAAAAAAGGGCAGGATGAGGAAAATAAAAAATCTTCTTTTAAAAATTATGAGAATTTAATTTACCATTTAATACCGTTTATTCGAAAGTAAAAAGTGCTACACAAAATTAAGATAGCAATTTTTTTACAACATTTCCATGAACGTCTGTAAGTCTGTAACGTCGCCCTTGATGTTTGAAAGTTAGGCGCTCATGATCTATGCCACATAAGTGCATAAGCGTGGCATGAAAATCGTGAACATGAACAGGGTCCTCTGTGACGTTGTAACCAAAATCATCCGTTTGGCCGTGAATATGTCCGGATTTAATTCCTGCACCAGCCATCCATATAGTAAAAGCTTTGGGATGATGATCTCTACCGTAATTAGTCTCGGTCAATTGTCCTTGGGAATATACCGTACGACCAAATTCACCTCCCCAAATTACCAAAGTATCTTCAAGCATACCTCGTTGTTTTAAATCTTTAATTAGGGCAGCATTCGCCTGATCAGTTAGTTTATTTTGACGTTCTACCCCTCCAGGGCAACCTACATGTTGATCCCAACCTTGATGATATAACTGGACAAACTTAACTCCTTTCTCCAATAATTTTCTAGCCATCATGCAGTTGGCAGCATAAGTACCGGGATCACGACTATCTTTACCATACATATCAAATATATGATCGGGTTCATCCGATGTATCAGTAACATCCGGAACTGAAGTTTGCATTCTAAATGCCATCTCATACTGAGCCATTCGGGCGTTGATCTCTGGGTCACCATAGGTATCGAACTGTAGTGAATTTAAACGTTCTAGATAGTTTAGCATTTTTCTTCGATCCTTACCATCATAGTTTTCCGGATTGCTCAAGTAGAGGACTGGGTCTTTTCCAGACCTGAATTGAACCCCTTGATGCTCAGTAGGTAGAAACCCATTACCCCAAAGACGTGAATAAAGTGGCTGTCCTCCCATATTTTTGGTAATTAGGGTGATGAAAGTAGGAAGGTTTTCATTATCAGAACCTAAACCATAACTCAACCAGGAGCCTATTGATGGTCTTCCAGGAAGTTGATTTCCTGTTTGCATAAATGTTATGGCTGGATCGTGATTGATCTGATCAGTCTGCATCGATTTTATAAAACACAAATCGTCGACCACTTTTGAAGTATGTGGTAGTAGTTCACTTGCCCAAGCACCAGATTGACCGTACTGCTTGAAATCAAAAATAGTTGGTGCTATGGGATAGATTGATTGTTCTGCACTCATTGCTGTCAGTCGCTGACCCTGACGAACAGAGTCAGGCAAATGCTGTCCAAACATACTTTTTAACTTTGGCTTATAATCCCACATGTCAAGTTGAGAAGGACCGCCACTTTGAAAGAGATAAACGATACGTTTTGCCTTTGGTAAATGATGGGGTAACCCTAATCTATTCCTATTTAAGTTTTTTGATAAGACATGATTGCCCCCTGCTTTTACGGATGCCATAGCTTTATCTGCGCTTAATAAGGATCCTAAAGCGATAGCACCTAAACCCATTGATGTCTTGGTCAAAAAATTTCTTCGGTCTAACTGTTTTTCAATTGCTTGAAGATCTTTGTTATCTGATCTTAAGTTATCTTGATTGTGACACATGGTTAATTTTTTTTTATTCTAATTTTTTTTTACATCAAATATTACAGTAATTAGTTTGATACTTTATCTTTTAATTATAGTAGCATCGGAGTTGATAATTGTACTTGCTACGATTGCATTTGCTGCTACCATAGCTTTGTTTTTATATTTTAATATCCTAAACTCACCCGTGTTTAGCCAACCTTTTGTTTTATATTCTCTAGTTTTAAACTTTTCATATTCTGATGACCGAAGATCTAATAAAAGATTTAATTCTTCTTTTTTAATGCTCCTGCCTGTCAATCTTTTGAATAAATCTGAAATACCGGCTTTGGGATCGTCGAACCCTATCATATTATACCCTAGAACACGGGAAGCTTCAACATAAATAGGATCATTCATCATGACCAAAGCCTGTAGAGGTGTGTTTGTATCTTGTCTTCTTACCGAACAAAATGACCTGGTGGGAGCGTCAAAGGTGGCAATCGTAGGATGGGGAACCGAACGTTTCCAAATTGTATACATGCTCCTGCGGTACAGATTATCTCCTTTATCGGTTTTGTAAGTTCCTGTATTGATTTTCCACAAACCTTCTGGTTGATATGGCTTGACACTTCTTCCACCTATTTTTCTGTTTAGAAGTTCTGAAGCGGCTAATATATTATTTCTTAACATTTCACCCGATAACCTTTTTGATGGACCTCGAGCTAAAAGTCGGTTCATCTTATCAAGTTTTAATAGTGCTTTACTCGCTATCGAGGATTGTTGATAGGTATTTGACATAACTATTAATTTGATCAATTTTTTTACATCCCAACCTGATTCGATAAATTGAGTGGCCAACCAGTCCAGAAGTTCTGGATGACTCGGCATCTCTCCCTGGTTTCCAAAATCTTCAACTGTTTTTACTATCCCAGTTCCAAAAAGATTTTTCCAATAGCGATTTACAGCCACCCGGGCAGTTAATGGATTTGATTTACTGGTTACCCATTTTGCCAATCCAAGTCTGTTTTTTTCAAGACTATCGGGAAACTTGAGAATATTTTCTAGAACGTTAGGGTATACTCTCTCGCCATATTGATCATATTGCCCCCTATTTAATATAAATGTTTTACGAGGGTTTTTCATCTCTTTCATTACCATAATTTCCTTCACTTGCTCTAAACTATCAACTTGAATTACTCTGCTATTAGCCAATTCTGAAAATGAAGATTTAAATTTTTTGGAAAAATTAGTTATGTAATATTTTTTAAGCATTTCTCTCTCAGGCTTTGTTAACTCTGATGGCGATTTATTAATAATCATTTCAAATCTTCTGGTGTCAGAAATTTGAATGACTTCTAGAGCTGTCAGTTCTTTTGTAAATACCAAAATATCATCGACTACCGCTCCTCCGATTCCTTTACCACGCCATCGTGCACCAATTTGTAATCCAGGCTCTTTATTATTTTTGTATATAATGTCCTTGTATAAATTATCTACCTCGATATTGGTTTTAAGTTCTTTACCATCTAAATAGATTTTTAAACCCTTTGCTCTACTTGAACCGTCGTAAGTCATGGTAAGTTGAAGCCATTTATCCTTGGGAGTTTTTTCATGGCTCAATTCGACGATGGCATTATCGGGCCAGAAATGTGCCAACATGACTTCTAACTTGCCGTCCTTTAGTGCCAGATGAAAACCCCGGTAATTGTATAATCTGGTACCGATATTTTTGTGGAAAATCACTCCGTTCTCTAATTCTTCAGGAATATAAATTCGGATACCAATGCTGAAAGTATGGTTTCTTTTAAAAACACCAATTCGATCTAAATCTAACCAAGCATCTCCGTCAAATTCAATACCTTTCCCGGAATACCCATCAACTATTTTGGGAAACTGTTTTGGTGAATGTTGTCTTTTCATTTTCCCTTTTTCTGAGGAATTAATTGAGTTATTTAAACTCCCTTTCAAAAAATCTACTTTGGCTATGAGCATAGTTGGCAAGGCATTAGGCATAAGCTTTCGATACCTTTCATTTTGAATCCATTGAATAGCACTCTTTGATTCCGAGATGAATACTTTTTCAATTTCCTTCTGCTCATCTTCAACTAGAGCATTAGCGTAAGCTATGAATTCTTCTTGCTCAGGGGTTGGGAGTAATATATTGGGGACGGGCATAGAGGAGTCAAAAGAAATTTGTCCTGCCTCATTCACATTATTAAAAAAACTATACAACTCATAATAATTTTTTTGGGAAATAGGGTCATATTTGTGATCGTGGCATTTGGCACATGCCATGGTTAATCCAAGAAACGCTTCACCTAAAACATTGGTGCGGTCGGCCACATATTCTGATCTAAATTCTTCGTCTATTATACCTCCCTCTTGGTTTTGAGGGTGTAATCGATTGAAAGTGGTAGCTAAAATTTGTTCTTTGCTCGCTTTTTTCATCATATCACCTGCCAGTTGCATTTGAATAAATTTATCATAAGGAATATTTTCATCAAATGCTTTGATTACCCAATCACGGTAGGGAGAAACATCGCGATATTGATCTACGGTATAACCATGAGTATCTGCATAACGTGAAAGATCCATCCAATCCAGGGTCATTTGCTCAGCATAATGGGGGGATGCAAGTAGCCGATTCACTTGTTTTTCATATGCATCAGGCGTACTATCGTTGACAAAAGATGCTATCTCTAAAGGGTTTGGGGGCAAACCTGTTAAATCAAAACTTAATCTTCTCAATAAAATTTCTTTATCAGCTCTAGGATTGGGCTGTAAGTCTTCATCTTCTAATTTGGCCAAGACGAAATTATCGATGGGGTTGGCAATTTTTTCTTTTAACTTTACTTTGGGTAACTTAGGGGTAATAGGTGGAATAAATGCCCAATGTTTTTTGTATTCTGCTCCATTATCGATCCACTTGATCAACATTGCTTTTTCTCGATCCTTAAGTTTTAAATGCGATTCTGGCTCAGGCATTACAATATTAGGATCATTGGATAGAATACGGTGAACAAGCTGGCTTTGTTTTAAATTACCGGGAATAATGGCATACTTTCCAGGTGATCCCTCTAATTCTGAAAAGGCAGATTCAGGAAGATGTAATTGTAAATTAGCTTTTACCTTTGCCTTGTCCGGTCCGTGACAAATAAAACAATTATCAGAGAGAATGGGCTTTATATGAAGATTGTAGTCAATCTTTGCCGGTAAATTTTCATAGGCTTGTTGAATGGGTTCGGGAAGTTCCAGGTCTTTACAAGAAATCAAAATGCCTATTAAATTTAAAATAACAATAGGTCTTAAATACCTTTTGATCATGTTATTAAAAACTTTTGAATTGTTTGTTGAATAGATTTGAATTCATCTCCATTTAGTTAATCTTGAAATAGATAATTGACACATTAAAGTAAACTTTAGTTGTATTTTTTAATTGATCACATCATTTTAATCTCTGACTTCTTTATTAGTTCATTAAATTATGTGTCAGATTCAAAATATTTAAACAAAAAATCTTTCTTTCTGCTTTTACAATATAATTTAATAAAGGAAATTATGCAACTAGTAAAATTGACTTTGCTTACAAATGTTGGTATAACCATTTCCCTTAAAATTAGCTTATTGTTGAGAATTAGAACTTTTTTTGGATTTTTGTCTTGTTGTGATTTTTGGAAATTATATAAAGCGTAGGGGGTTAATCGGATATATTATGGTTGTAATCATGATGGGACTTTTCGTAAAGACTAAAAGCGTGTATTTGATAATATTCAACATAAGCTAATATGTGTTACATTTATTTTTCAAATTGTATTTTGATGAATAATTACATTAACAGAACAGCAATATTAATTTATATAAACCTTTCTATTGCCATTGTATACGGATTAGAAGAATTTCAGATTACTAATTTTATATCTAATTCCGTAACAGAGTATCTTGAATATGGATTTTTCATAACTATGCTTTTGTGGAATGTTTCATACATTCTTGATAAGCTAATAAATAACAAAAGAAAAGCTAACTAAAAAAAGTATTTATGTGAAACAACTGCTATTCTTACTATTATTCCTAAGTAGTTGCAATACATCTAATGTTCACTCGGGTTTCTCAAAAATTGAAAGTATTGAGCCTCCAATACTTATTGAAATAAGATATTCTGGTTCAGACAATTTTTTGGGAAGAACTGTTAAAGGATACGAAAGCCCAAAAAATATATTAACAAATGAGGCGATAGATGCATTGACAATTATTCAAAAAATTCTCTCTAAAAATAGTTTAGGACTTAAAATTTACGATGGATATAGGCCTCAAAAATCCGTAAATGATATCATTTATTGGTCAAAACAAATAAGTGATACTTTAACCAAAAAAAAGTATTATCCAGATGAAGTAAAGGATAGTCTTATCGTTAAAGGTTATATTGCTGAAAAATCTGCGCATAGCAGAGGAAGTACTGTTGATGTTACTATTATTTATACTGATAGTGTTAATTATGGTAAGGAACTTGATATGGGAAGTGGATGGGATTTTTTTGGAATTAAATCTTGGATTGATAATGACTCTATAACTGACTTACAAAAAAAAAATCGTAATTATTTACAAAATATAATGAATCAAAATGGTTTCAGATCATATTCAAAAGAATGGTGGCATTTTACTCTGATT
>JAYPMF010000017.1:0-22785 GCA_038129785.1 Flavobacteriaceae bacterium | reverse complement strand
TTTTAAAATATTACGTCAAGGAAAAGCATGTTTTGGCTCGAAGAACAGAACCCAACTCGGCAGTTCACAGAGATAGTTGTGTAGAGTTTTTCATTGATCCCCTTCAAGACGGAAACTATTACAATTTTGAATTTAACTGTATCGGTACTACACACCTTGCATATGGTCCCAGTAGAGGGAAGCGAACTTTTATTGAGCCTGAATTGATCAAACAAAAAATCAAAACTTGGTCAACGCTGGGCAATAAACCTTTTGAAGAGAGATCCGGTACTTTTGAGTGGGAGATGGTGATCGTTATTCCATCTTCAATATTTACTTATAACGAAGATTTAAGTTTTTCAAAACTTGTTTCCAATGCTAATTTTTATAAATGTGGAGACGATACTTCAAAACGACATTATTTAAGTTGGAATCCAGTTAAAACCCCAAATCCTGATTTTCACCGCCCAGAATATTTTGGAACTTTGAATTTTGAATAAAAATAAACTTTAAAAATTGATAATGATTGATATGAAAATGAATTTAAAGCTTAATTACGACAGATTACTGTATGTATCTTTTGCACTAGTTTTAGTGGCTTGTGAAAGCTTAAAAAGAGACAGTCCTCTCTATCTACCAGATGGTTTTGAAGCTACGGTTTTTGTAGACAGTATTTCAGAAACAGTACGCCACATGGCGGTGAATAAAAATGGAGATTTATATGCCAAATTCAAACGTCCAAGTGAGGCAGGGGTAATAGCCGCCATTAGAGACTTAAATGATGACGGGATTGCGGATTCCTTAGTCAAGTTTGGCGAATACCACAAACCACAAAAAGGTAATTATTCTACCGCTGCAAGAATTTACAAAGGGTATCTCTATTATAGCTCTGAACTAACGGTTTACAGAGTAAAACTGGATGATAACCTTGTTCCTCAAGGAAAAGCTGAAATTATTGTTGATGATGATCATCCCCATGGTTCACATGAACACATCGGTAAGCCCGTTGCTTTTGATGAAGAGGGACATATTTATGTTCCATTTGGTGCGCCAAACAACGCCTGCCAGAATCCCAAAAGGACACCTCTTGTTCCAGGCCAGGACCCCTGCCCTCTTCTTGAAGACCACGGTGGAATCTGGCGGTTTGATGCAGAGAGAGTCGGGCAGACTCAAAAAGATGGTGAATTTTTTGCGAGTGGTTTGAGAAGTATTGTTGCATTAGATTGGAATACTTCAGATAAAAGCCTTTATGCCGTGGTTCATGGAAGAGATGACTTACATCGTCTTTGGCCTAATCATTTTAGTCAATGGGAAAGTGCCCTTCTTCCATCAGAGGAATTTGTGAAAATTGAAAAAGGGGACCATTTTGGTTGGCCCTACTGCTTTTACGACCAAATGCAGGGTAAAAAAGTGCTTGCTCCAGAATATGGAGGAGACGGAACTATTATTGGTCGTTGTGCCGATTATAAAGATCCAGTAATTGGTTTTCCTGGTCATTGGGCTCCAAACGATCTAGTTTTCTACACCGGTGACGCTTTTCCTGATCATTACAAAAATGGTGCTTTTATTGCTTTTCATGGCTCAACTAACAGAGCCCCTTACCCACAATCTAGCTATTTTATTGGTTTTGTTCCTTTTGAAAATGGAAAGCCTTCTGGAGAATATGAAATTTTTGCCGATGGTTTTGCAGGGGTGGATCCAATTGTCAACACTCGTGATGCGACCTTTCGACCCATGGGAATCGCCTTTGCCCCTGACGGTTCAATGTATATCGGTGAAACAGAAAAAGGAAGAATATGGAAAGTAAATTTCTCTGGAAAATGGTTATTGGAAAACTTGTTTCTATTTATACATTCAACTAATAGTTTATTTTTAAGCATGATTCCGTCTCTAATTTTTTATGAATACTATTGGCTTTACTTTGAAAAAAAATTGAATTGGAATTTATAAAAATTCAGCTTGAGCGTTAAAAATGATGATACACAAGAATTTAAATTTATTGCCTAAGAATTTTAAGATATTTTACACTGCTTTACTAACATTATTAGCCTGTGAAAGCCAAATAAAAAAAAATCCACTAGCCCAAATGGAAGAGAGAAAAAATCTAAGCCACATAAGAACTCCAGATATCATAAAAGACCGTATCGAGCCAAAAGATATGGCTATTGGTCAAA
Organism: Flavobacteriaceae bacterium; assembly: GCA_038129785.1. Lineage (GTDB taxonomy): Bacteria > Bacteroidota > Bacteroidia > Flavobacteriales > Flavobacteriaceae > UBA8316. The sequence continues at coordinate 20,632 of JAYPMF010000017.1, read as the reverse complement.
AAATCTATAATCAATATTGTATGGCCTGTCACCAATCAAACGGTAAGGGAGCTTCGGGCAGGTTTCCACCTCTTAATGCTACTGATTGGGTCATTGGAGATAAAGAAAGATTGGTTCACCTTATCCTGAACGGAATGGAAGGAGAAATAGAAGTAAATGGAGAAATTTATAATGGATTGATGCCACAACATTCTTTTTTAAATGATGACCAAATTGCAGACGTTCTAACCTATATTAGAACACATTTTGACAACAAAGCCACTATTATTAATACCGAAGAGGTTGAAAAATTTCGAAAATCAAACAAAAAATAACCACAATAATTGTAATTTAAACCAACGTATATGAAAAAATCAATATTATTATATTTTTCGCTAATAATGATGAGCTTCAAAATCATGGCTCAGTCTTATGACATGGTCATTAAAGGAGGACATTTGATAGATCCAATAAATAAAATTGATCAAATCATGGATGTTGCAATTAGCGGAAATAAAATTGCCGCTGTTGAAAAAAGAATCCCGATAGAACAGGCCAAAAAAGTAGTAGATGCTTCAGGATTAATTGTAAGCCCTGGACTTATAGATATGCATACCCATAACTTTTTTGGAACTGTTCCAAATCGCTATTTAGCAAATAGTTTTTCCGCTGTTCCCCCTGATGGTTTTACTTTCCGAACTGGGGTTACAACTGTTGTTGATGCTGGCAGTCCCGGCTGGAGAAACTTTGAACTTTACAAATCTCAAGTAATTGATCAATCAAAAACTAGAGTGTTATGCTTTTTGAATATTGTTGGAGCTGGTATGAGTGGTTCTCACAGAGAGCAACATATAGATGATATGAATCCTGAAATGGCGGCCATTGTCACAAAACAAAATAAGGATTACATTGTTGGGATTAAGCTTGCCCACTTTATGGGTTATGACTGGACCCCTACAGAGTTAGCTGTTGAGGCAGGTAAAATAAGTAGTACTCCTGTAATGATCGATTTTGGGGGAAGTAATCCAGAACTCCCCTTAGATAAATTATTTTTGGAAAAACTAAGACCTGGAGATATATTTACCCATGCCTATGCTCACGTAAACGGTAGAACACCTATTGTTGATGATAATGGTAAAGTAAGGGATTATGTTTTTAAAGCACAAAAAAGAGGTATTGTTTTCGATGTAGGTCATGGAGGAGGAAGTTTTCTTTTTGAACAAGCTATTCCGGCTATCAGACAAGGGTTAAAACCAGATGTAATCAGTACCGATCTTCATACCGGAAGTATGAACGGGGGTATGAAAAGTCTGAATAATGTCATGTCTAAGTTTTTAAATATGGGATTGACTGTTCAAGAGGTAGTTGCTGCAACTACTTCAAGACCTGCCAAATACGTCCAGAGAGAAGACCTGGGTCATTTGTCTGTTGGTGCTGAAGCAGATGTGGCAATTCATAACCTTAGAAAAGGGAACTTTGGATTTATTGATGTCCGAGGCAAACGTATGAAAGGGAATCAGAAACTAGAGTGTGAATTAACCCTAAGAGCGGGAAAAGTAGTCTACGACTTGAATGGCTTGGCAGGCCAAGATTGGGATAAATAATAATGAAACTACTCTCAAAATATCTTTTTGCACTCTCAGGTTTGATGTTAATCCTTTCCATGGGACTCTATTTCTCGGGAAATATTGTCATGACAGGCCCCACGCTCATATTATTTTTTTTGAGTTTGGCTTTTGCCATGAGAGGAACTCAGAATTTAAAAGGGTTTTCTTTTACTGTGCTAATATTTGCCGCCGTAAGCTTATCACTATACTACCCCCAAACCTTTGTTCAGTTTGGGGATTTTCAACTCAAAAAGCTCATTGTTCCATTATTACAGATCATCATGTTTGGTATGGGAACCGCTATGAGTTTTAATGATTTCTATGGGGTAATCAAAATGCCCAAAGGAGTTTTAGTGGGTTTAATTTGTCAATTTAGCATCATGCCCATTTTGGGATTTAGTCTGGCGACCTTATTTGATTTCCCGGCAGAAATTGCCGCAGGAGTAGTCCTTATCGGTTCCTCACCTAGTGGCTTGGCCTCTAATGTTATGGCATACTTGGCTAAAGCCAATATTGCTCTTTCTGTCACACTGACTGCAGTGGCTACTGTAGTGGCCCCCTTTATGACACCGCTATTGATGAAGTATTTTGCAGGTGCCTTTGTCCCAATTGATTTTTTAGCCATGATGCTAAGTATCGTGAAAATGGTGATTCTACCCGTGATATTGGGATTAATTTTCAATCACTTTTTTCATGGTAAAGCCAAATGGTTAGACAAAACTATGCCAATTGTATCTATGACTGCCATAGCTTTAATCATTGTAATCATAACCGCAGCAGGAAGAGATTCTCTTTTATCAATTGGAATTCTGTTGATTTTAGCAGCGATTATCCACAATTTGTTAGGTTATCTGCTGGGATACTGGGGTTGTAGATTACTGAAAATGAAAGAACAAGACTGTCGTACCATTGCTTTGGAAGTGGGTATGCAAAATGGAGGTTTGGCCTCGGGAATCGCCTTAGAAATGGGTAAGGTGTCTACTGTGGGTTTGGCACCGGCCGTATTTGGTCCGTGGATGAATATTTCCGGATCCTCTTTGGCCACATGGTGGCGAGACAAGGACCCCGAAAAAAGTAAAACTTAAATTGTAATCAAATGATCTTAAAAAAATTAATTAAAGTACCTTTTATTATTTTTTGTGTCTTAACCCTCAACAATAACTTTGCACAAAACCTAAGTGTAGATCAAATGAAATTTTTGACCCACCGATGGGACGGAGAACGATTTGACGACGGGAGACCAAAGGTCCCTGCAGACATCTTGAAACGGATGAAAAAAGTAACTATTGAAGAAGCTTGGGGTGTGTTGAGAAATGAGGACTTTCACAACCAATTCGAGGGAGGTTGGAAACCACTCCACGACGACGTAACCGTTGTAGGAAGAGCACTCACCGTTCAGTACATGCCAAACCGACCTGATGTGGCAGATCAAATCAAACAAAAAGGTTTAAAAGCTGGGGAAATAGGAAACACAAACTCCTGGCCCATTGATCGATTGGAAGAGCACGATGTATATGTGGCCGACGGTTTTGGTAAAATTGTTGATGGAACACTGATTGGAGACAATCTAGGGAATTCTATATATGCCAAATCCAAAACAGGTGTCGTTTTTAATGCCTCGAGCAGGGACATGGAAGGACTCTCCGAAATCAAGGGATTCAATGCTTTTGTCAGAGACTGGCATCCCTCATTTCTCACTGAGGTTATGCTGTTGAGTATAAATGATCCTATCAGAATCGGAGCTGCTACGGTAATGCCTGGTGATGTAGTCTTAGCCAAAAAAGAAGGGGTAATTTTTATACCTGCTCACTTGGCCGAGAAAGTAGTGGTCACCTCTGAGGTAGTAAGGCTCAGAGATCTGTTCGGTATCACAAGACTCAAACAAGGAAAATATACCCCAGGACAAATTGACAATAAGTGGTCGGAAGAAATAGAAAAAGATTTTTCTAAATGGATCAGAGACCATATCGATGAGCTTCCTGTGCCAAAAGACCAAATCCAGGAATTGATTAAAAAAAGAATGTGGTAAAAGTTTAACTCTTAAATTTTAAAAAAATGAAACACAACCAAAAAAGAAGATCCGTATTAAGAAATATCGGGATGGGCATGGCCGCCCTTTTCGGTGTCACTGCTGTAAAAGCAGCCCCATCCAAAAGTAAGAAAGAGGTCGTTGGTACGATTGTTGAAGATCAAAAAATTCCATTATTTTCTGGAGCAGTTCGACACGGCAACACACTCTATATTGCAGGAAAGGGAGCACATTTTGATGGGGACATCAAAGATCATACCGACCATGTATTAAAAGAATTACAAAAAGAACTAGAGCGAAACGGTTCCTCTATGGAACAAGTACTGAAAGTGAATGTTTACTTAGCTGACCTTGCCGACTATCACAAAATGAATGAAGTCTTTAGAGGCCGTTTTGGCGAAAATCCGCCGGTAAGAACTACTGTTGCGACCTATGGTGGTGTTCCAGGAAATTCTCTGGTTGAGATGGATTGTATCGCAGCAGTTGAATAACTTAAAAATAAAAATGATGATTAATAGAAGAAAAGTACTCCAATCACTTGCAGCCCTTCCCTTTGCAGGAAGCTTGTTCGGTACAAACAGTTTATCTGCTCAAACGAATTCCGCTGCGGTAGTCTCAAGCTTAAGACGAGATTTTTTTAAAGAACTTGGGCTCCGAACATTTATAAATGCTGCTGGGACTTATACCTCCATGACTGGCTCTTTGATGCCGAAGGAGGTAGTCGAGGCTATTAACTATGGGGCCAATGAATACGTGAATCTTGATGATCTACAAGATAAAGTGGGTGAACGTATCGCCGAATTATTAGGGTGTGAATACGCTACGGTTTCCTCTGGTTGTTTTGGTGCCATGAGTATTGGTATGGCAGGCATACTTACCGGTAAAGACCCCAAAAAAGTAAAGCAACTACCCAATACTGAAGGCATGAAAAATGAGGTTATTATGCAAGAATCTCACAGTATAGGGTACGCCCAAGCACTAACCAATGTGGGTGCTAAAGTGGTTAGGGTAAAAACCGCTAAGCAACTGGAAAAAGCGATTACTGACAAAACTTGTATGCTTTGGTTTCTCAATGCTCATACCGATCGGGGTGAAATCAAATGGGAGGAATTCATTGCTTTAGGTAAAAAACATAATATCCCAACTTTTATCGATTGTGCAGCTGATGTGCCACCCGTAGAAAATCTATTTCGCTTCACCAAAATGGGATTTGATTTGGTTGCTTTCTCAGGGGGTAAAGGATTGAGAGGTCCTCAAAGTGCGGGTTTACTTTTGGGAAAAAAGGAATATATAGAAGCTGCGCGAATGCATACTCCACCCAGGGGAGAAACCATTGGTCGAGGGATGAAAGTCAACAAAGAAGAAGTTTTAGGTATGTTGGCGGCTTTGGAATTGTATCTTGAAAAAGACCACCGCAAAGAATGGGAAATGTGGGAATCACAAATCCAGCTCATCAGTGACAGTGCTAACTCTGTAGTGGGAGTAGAAACCGAAATTCATGTTCCACCCTACGCCAATCATGTTCCAAGTCTACGCATCCGTTGGGATGAAAAGAAGGTTAAAATAACTCCTAATGAGGTAAGGAAACAATTGACAGTGGGTCACCCTTCCATTCAAACCGTTGGAGATTCCAAGAGCGTAGGAATGACGACATGGATGATGGTTCCTGGCCAGGAACGTATCGTAGCCAAAAGAGTGAAAGAAATTTTATCATCTGCTACATAAATTAAAGTCATGAAGAAAATTATTTATTTACTGGTTTTGAGTTTTGGGCTTTCCCTTGCAACATGTAGTTCACCACAAGCGCAAAACAAAAAAGTCGAGGTCAAATCTGATTTCAATCCGGAGGCTAAACTTGACAGCATGGGAATCGTGCTACCCCAACCGGCTACTCCAGTTGCAAATTTTGTCAATACTGTACAGGTCGGAAACTTACTTTTCCTGTCTGGTAACGGTCCTTTGAGGCCCGATGGTAATTTTATTACCGGAAAAGTGGGAACTGACTTAAGTATCGAAGAAGGTTATGAGGCTGCACGACTGACAGGTATAAATCAAATTGCCATTCTGAAAAGTGCATTGGGTGACCTTAAAAGGGTCAAAAGAATCGTTAGGGCTACAGGCATGGTTAATGCATCACCAGACTTTACTCAGCACCCCAGTGTTGTTAATGGTTTTTCGGACCTGATGGTAGCTGTCTTCGGTGAAAGAGGAAAACATACTCGCGCTGCTGTCGGAATGGCATCTTTGCCTTTTAATATTGCAGTAGAGATCGATGTGATTGTCGAGGTAGAATAAAAAGTAATCCTTATGAAAAAGGTGTTTTTCCTTTTTTCAATGGTTTGGATTGTTACAATTCGTGGGCAAAACTCCTTTTCAACTCATATCAACCATTCCTTGGAATCTAAAATTGATTCCATTGTACAAGCGGGAATTCAAAACAAAGCCTATCCGGGAGCTCAAGTTTTGATTTTTAAGCACGACAGTGTAAGACTGAATAAAAGTTACGGATTCCACACTTATGATTCTATTGTTCGGGTAGAAAATCATCATTTGTATGACCTTGCCTCTATAACCAAAATTTTAGCCAGTACTTTGGCCTTTATGAAGTTGTATGAAGACTACAACATAGATTTGAATCGAAAGGTTTCGGATTACATACCACTGATCAAAAACACGAATAAAAAAAATTCCACTTTTATGGAGGTCTTAAGCCACCAAGCCGGATGGTTGCCCTACATTGAACACCAGAAAACAGTTAGGCGTAAAAATGGAAAATTGAAGGGGAGAACTCTATCCAGTATTCAAAATAATCGTTATACAAAACCACTCACCGATTCCCTCTTCATTCATAAGAGTTATAAGAAAAAAATAATGCGTAGAATCAAAAGGACTCCAGTCGAAAAAATTGGGGAGTATCGCTACTCTGGACTATTGTTTTTTCTTTTACCGGATCTGGTTGAAAAGTTAAGTGGGCAGTCCTTTGATCAATTTTTAGACAGTCATTTTTACGACCCCATGGGCATCGAGCGATTGACCTTTAACCCTAGTTTTAAATTTCCAAAGGAAGAAATTGTCCCTACCGAAAAGGATTCTTTATTTAGAAAAACTTTGGTACACGGTTGGGTTCACGATGAAGCAGCTGGACTTATGGGAGGTGTTTCCGGAAATGCTGGTTTGTTCGCCAATGCAAGCTCATTGGCCAAATTATTAAAAATGTTTCTTGATTGTGGGCAATTTGAAGGAAAACAATTTTTAAAACCAGAAACCCTTAAACTCTTTACATCACGAGCTTATCCTAATTCTGACAATCGAAGAGGACTTGGCTTTGACAAACCCTCATTGGATTCAATACCCTCAGAGCGCTATCCCTCAGAAAAATGCACAACTGAAAGTTATGGTCATAGCGGATTTACTGGGAATTTGGTATGGGTGGATCCTGTTCATCAATGCTTTATGATTTTCCTTTCCAATAGAGTTTACCCCACCCGAGAACAAAGAGCCTTATACCGTTTGAATATAAGAAGTAGTCTTTTGGATGAAGCCATAAAGGCAGATTTAGCGTTTTAGGCCCTCACCTCTCTATTACCAGAGTGATCCATACCCTGGGCTCTTTCCAATTCCACCATTTTTTTGGGTCGAAAATTGAGAATGAAAGCCCTTCGATGACCAGAAGTATTGTTACCGCGGCTATAGTGAAGCGTATGTCCATGATGGATGGCACAAGAGCCAGGTTTTAAAGGAACTGCTATACTCTCATTCTCTGAGCCTGAACATTGCAACGCCCCTTTTCCTAATGGCTGAAAATGTTCCCTCAACGGTGATTGATGAGATTTAGGGGTGTACCACATACAGCCATTTTCAACAGTAGCCTCGTCAATGGCAAACCAAATACTCAACGCTCTTTTATCTGGCATATCAATCCAATAAGCTGCATCCTGATGCCATGGGGTAGGTTCATTCGTGTGTGGTGCCTTGTTAATCAGCATATCAAAATCTAATATCATATCTTCCCCAAAAAGTTGCTTTGCAATTGCTAAACCTTTTTGATGCATGGGTTGTAGGAGTAAATTAGGATAAATTTTAGAGGGAAGCATGATTTGAGTAATGTACTCCATGTCTTTGTCCTCTTTCCCGGACAAATCTGATCTTAAATCATCAGTATCAAATTCGTTATTTATAAATGCATCATAAGTTTTGGAATAAAAGACTATATCTTGTTCACTGAGAATTTTTTCCAGTTCGAGATAACCCTCCTGGTCAAAGAATTTTAATTGATTGGAGGAAATCATAGGCCACTTTTTTGGATAGTTTTATAAATTTTAGGTGTATTGTTATTCCTGCTAAAGATCAAAAATTCTTCACCACGGGCAGAAATGATTTTCTGAATGTTTCTGACTTCACCGGCCAACATCAAGCCTGTTTCTGAAGCATCTTTATAACTGAATTCCCCCTTTCCGTTACCCAACAGACAGATCCCCCTAATCGCATCATAGTGTCCAAATTTCACCCTAGAGGCGGTAAAATTTCCTCCCATCACAATGTCTAGATTCCCATCATGATCAAAATCACCAGTATTGATACCATAAATAGGTGATAACTGAACTTCTTTGGGAAGGACAGAAATCTTAAATTGTCCGTTCCCCAAATTCTCAATATAGCTGGTCTTAAAATTTTTGGCAAATAAAACTTTTGACCCTTTTAATTCGTCAGCAGTAAAAACTTGATCAACAGTCAACCCTGCATACTCGTTGTATCTTACAAATCTGTTTTTTAAAATAGTTAATTGTTGCTGGATGTCATCTTTAGAAAATACTGGATAGTTCTTCCCTTCATCATAACATGAGAGGATAGGGTCTACCGAACCATTGTTGTCATAGTCTTTTGCATAGATACTAACAGGTTGTTCAATTGATGTTGTCAATTGTGAGTTTAACCCAAAATTACCGGCAACATAATCCATATCTCCGTCTTGATCAAAATCACCTTGAACAATACAGTTCCACCACCCCTCTGTATCTTTAAACCCTACTTCATTAGTAATATTTTGAAAGGTTCCATTTTTATTTGTAAGCAGTGTGATGGGCATCCACTCCCCTACTAGCATCAGATCCATTTGGTTGTCTCCATTATAATCAGTCCAAAGGGCATCTGAAACCATTCCAATTTTTTTTAATCCTGGAGCTTTCTCATCTGTGACGTCTTTAAAAATTCCTTTACCGTTGTTTTCCAAAAGGTAACTATTAGGTGCAAAAGGATATTCGTTGGGCAACACCCTTCCCCCAACAAATAGATCTTGATCGCCGTCATTATCAAAATCATAAGCCTTTACAACCGACCCACTGGAGGTAAAATCAGGAAGATTATTTTTTGATTTGAAAAAGTTTCCTTTTCCACTATTGATATATAGTCGATCTTTTAGGGCAGGATCCGTTTTTTCAAATTCATTTCCACCACTTACTACGTAGAGATCTAAATCCCTATCCCCATCTGCATCGAAAAATATGGCTCCCATATCCTCAGAAAAGGCATCGGAATGTAGGTCAATTTTATTGGACTTAATAAAACCCCCTGAGCGGGTTTGCAAGTAAATTCCTCCTGCAGACCCTTTTGCCCCACCTATAAAAACATCCTCTATTCCATCTTTGTTGACGTCGCCTACTGCAAGCTTTGGCCCAAGGGTAGATAGCATATGAGGCAGCATGATCTCTCTTTTAAAATCGTTGTAATTATTTTCCTTGTGGGTAAAATCAAGTTTAGTAATTTCCTTGAATAATTTTGTCTCAGTGTCTTTTTCTATTTTCAAACCATCCACAGCATCTTTTTGAAATAGTGTAATGATTTGATTGGGTTTCACATTGGTAATAATCTGCTTTTTTTGGTTTGGCCAAATAACCTCCACTTTGTCAATAGTGGTAGATTTACCAATCCCAAAAATTAGGTTAAAATCTACAGATGATTGATAGCCTCTGGTATTCAATAATTCCTGCGTTTGGGTCATTCCTCCAGCAGTCACTTTTACCTTGGCTCCGATACCTAATCTATTTTTCTCTGAACCCTGTAAAGTAATTTTTACAAAGTTGTTTTGAGTAAACTTTTCGGCATTATTTCTGTAAATAAAGGCCTTTTCATCAATATTATTGACAATCAAGTCCATATCTCCATCATTGTCCAAATCCGCATAAGCTGCCCCATTGGAAAGAGTTTTTTGATCGAGACCCCAGTCTTTATTCATCTTGGAAAAGGTCAAATCTCCATTGTTTTTGTAGGTATAGTTTTCCTCTACTGTGGAGGGCATTTTTTCAATCAGTTCAGTAAGTTTAATTTTTTCTTTGGTCTTTCGTTCATTAATTTTTTCCTGGACTACATAATTCATAAAATCCATGTTGGTATAATCTTTGCGGTAGCCATTGGTAATAAAAAGGTCCTTAAAACCATCATTGTCTAAATCGGTAAACAATGAAGCCCAACTCCAATCTGTATTGGATACGCCAGAAAATTGACCTATCTCAGAAAAATAATCTCCACCTCGATTGAGTTGTAACATATTCCTCATGGTTTGATGATAGAAACCATTCTTATCCAAATGACTTAACTTTTCAAAATTATCTGGCCCAGAGGTCATTTTAATTCTATAATTCCCCTCTGGAAGCATGTCGAGTGTCATTATATCTGTTAACCCATCATTGTTAATATCGGCAATATCCGAACCCATTGAATATAGGGAGATGTGTCCGATATAATCTTCCAATCTTTCTGAAAAAGTTCCATCTCCATTATTTAGGTATAAATAATCTTGTTCATTGTAATCATTGGAAATATACAAATCCAACCACCCATCATTATTCAAATCAGATATAGCAACACCCAAACCAAATCCGAGTATATTAGAAATCAGTCCTGCCTGATCACTTACATCGACAAATTTTCCATTGTCATTTCTCATCAATTTGTCAGAGTAAGATTTATTTTTTTGTTTTTTGTGGTGCCTTGAAATTTTTCCCAATCCTGCATATTCTTGAGTAGAGTGATTAAGAATATACAGGTCTAAATCCCCATCTCTGTCATAATCAAAAAAAGCAGCTTGAGTTGTATATCCCGAATCATCTACGCCATATTGCTTTCCCATTTCTGTGAAAGTCATATCTCCATTATTAATGAAAAGTAGGTTTTTTCTACTGTCGGGATTTTTTGCCGCAGAACGACAAACATAAATATCAATAAGTCCATCTGCATTAACATCTGCCATGGTTGTACCAGTATTCCAATACCCTGCCGCAAAAACCCCTGCTTGTTCTGCTATTTCTATGAAATTGAAATTACCTTGGTTAATATACAGTCTACTCCCAACCATATTTCCAGTAAAATAAATGTCAGATAGACCATCATTGTTTATGTCTCCAATCGCGACACCACCGCCATTATATAAATAGCCATAATTGAGAACGTTAAACTGCTCCGTTTCCTTTAGGGGATTTTTAAAATTTATCCCAGTCACACTCGAGGGCATTAGGGTAAACATTTTGTCAGCCGAGGGGGTGCAAGAAAAAAGGACCAAACACAATACATAGGGTATTCTTGACAATAAGGTAGTGCACATGAAATAATTTTTTAAGAAAATCATTATCTACAATTTAAAAAAAAAAGCCTGTAAAGATACAGGCTTTTTTTGCTAAAATATAGTAAACAACTAGAAGTTTCCTCCAGCCTTATCCCACCATAGTCGGGTATTAATCTCATCGGGTCCACCAAGAGCAGATACTCCTGAAGCATAACCAGATGCATTATTATTTTTCTCACCAACAGGGAATACCATACGCTTCATAAACTCATCAGCTGGAACAATTCCAAAGTCTGAATTGCTATCATTCTTGTAGTTGTAAGGAAGTTTTGGATATCCAGTTCTTCTGTGATCAACCCAAGCTTCGATAGAATTAGTGTAGGCAGCAATCCATTTTTGAGTAATAATTTTCTCTAAATTTTCCTCATTGGTTCCAGTTGGATTCCAAGCTACAGTCGCAGTTATTCTGGATGCAAAGTCATTAACATCACCTGTTTCAACCACGTCATCATAGTCAAATGGTGTACCAGTGTTGTTGGCTAAATAAGCATCAACTCCACCTGCTCCCCAATAAGCGAAAGATTCTCTGACTCCAGCTTCATAGTGATCTTGAGCAGTTCCACCAACAGACCAACCTCTTAGTGCAGCTTCAGCAAGGATTAAATGAACCTCAGCAGCATCTATTAACTTTCTGTTTGATGCAGTTTTAAAGTCGCTACTGATAGTTGAATAAGGAAGGTGAAGTGCCTTAGAGGCAAGGAATGCACCGTTTCTAATTCCTTTATAAGGGAAGCCTGGGTGGTCAGCTACAAGGCTAGCATCAGCCACAGGATCCCAATACTTTCCAGCTCTTGGATCATCATACCCTCCTAAAATTGACTCCATAGATGCACTCATACGAGTATCATTCCATGAGAAACAAATTGTTACCTCATGAAAAGGCCTTCCATATAGATCTAACATCATATTGTCTGCATTAGTAGTGATTAATCCACCTGGATCACTTACGGCTTTTTCAACTTGAGTTCTTGCAAGGGTTGGATTAGCTTCAACAATTCTCATACCCAATCTAAGTCTTAGGGAATTTGCCATTTTAATCCAATGAGGAATACTTCCATTATATGTTGCATCAAAATCAGAAAAGCCTGAGTAGCTTGTGTTTGCTGAGAATGTAGAAACTATCTGGTCTAGCTCACTAAACCATGTATTGTACAAACTCTCTTCACTGTCATACAAAACATCACCTTGAGTCCCGTAATTAGAGTAAATAATTGGACCATGATAAGCACTAAGTCTAGATGTTCCAAGAATTTGAATAAGCTTTGCCCACTGAACGAACATATCGTATCCATCTGCCTCTGCAATTTGGATAACCTGTCTTCCAGGAGCCATTATTGAACCATAAATTCTGTTCCAATACTGGTGTATCCATCTGGGATAGTAAGTAGTGTTATTGACTCCTCCAACAAATGGAGTTGGAGTAGCGTAATGTCTTACCCATGAGTCATTATTAAGGTTGTGCATTACCTGATTACCACTCAGTGCCTCAAGCATTGAAGGGAAATAAGCCCCAATGTGGTTAAAGTTTTGCTTTAATGACTCATCAGTAATTTGATTAGGGTTAGTATTCAATTCGGCGAAATCGTCCGTACAGGAATACAAAGTAACTAATCCGATTAGTAAAATGTAAAAAATATTTCTTTTCATTGTTTTCTGTGTTTAGAAAGTTAATCTTAAGTTCATTCCAATAGTTCTTGTAGAAGGAAGATTGAAATTGTGTATCCCTTGATTATTTCTTGAAGTACTCATCGCCAATTCTGGATCAAATGGAGCCTCTGCCGTATAAAAGAGATTGTTTCCAATGAGAGATAAACTTGCACTATCAAGTGGTAAGCCTAGTGACTCAGTGTCAATATTATATCCTAAAGAAAGCTGGGTTAATCTTATGTTCGTTCTGTCATAAAGATAAGCCTCAGCAATACCGTTTCTGTCACCTTGAGATTGATACCATTTTACTGGATCTACAGAACTTACAGCAGTACCATCTTCCAATGCAGCATTAACCGAAACACTACCAGCATCTCTAGCCTCAGCCGTTCTAGCAGATACACCAAAACCATTTAACATTGTCTCAGTGTGAGAGTATACTGTACCTCCAAACTTACCATTTATTATAAATCCAGCAGTAAACCTGTCACCAAATGTAAAGTTGTTTGACCAACCAATGCTATAGTCTGGCTCAGCATTTCCAGCAAACTCTCTATCAGGAGAAGCAAGAGGAACTCCGTCGGCACTTAATAAAATTCTACCTTGAGCATCTCTTCTGTGCATCCATACATACATATCTCCAATAGAACCACCAGGAACAAATCTTGATTGAACTGCATCACCACCACCAGTACCAAGACCAGCAAGGTCAGGGTGAATACTTACAACTTCATTATTGTTTTTGGTGTAATTCAATACAGAGCTCCAAGTTAGATTCTCTTTTTCTATAATTTTTCCAGTGATGCTAATTTCAACTCCATCATTTACGATTTCACCGGCATTAACAAAATAAGTTGTATAACCAGATCCTGAGGGAGCAGCTAGTGAAAGGAATTGATCAGTACTTTTTATGTTGTAATAAGCCAGATCAAGACCAATCTTGTTGTTTAAAAATCTTATATCTAATCCTAACTCAGTGGTTTCGATCATTTCAGGCTTTAAATCTGTAAATGGCTTTTGTGTGTTACGATTTACACCACCTGAAGCTGTTATAGAATTAGCAGGACTAATTCTGTTAAAAGGAACTTCATTACCTACAGTAGCTGCTGAAGCTCTAACTTTAGCAAAACTTATAATTTGAGGTAAATCAACCATTTGAGATACAATGGCAGAAACTCCATAGGATGGATAGAAATATGACTCATTATCCGTACCAGCTAATGTAGATGCCCAGTCATTTCTACCTGATACATCAACAAAAAGGAAATCCTTGTAACCAATAACGAAGTTTCCAAAAAGAGCCTGCTTTTCAACTCTGTTACTTAATGTAGATTGAACTTGAACGTTTGTCGGTAGGTTTTGGAAATTGAATTCATTAGCGTAGAATAATAATCCATCGTTTCCGGAACTTACACTTACACCATCACCAAATTTTTGATGTTGTAGAGAAGCACCAGCAACGACATTTAAGCTTATGTCACTATTGATGTTGTCTGAATAAGAAAGGATTCCATCAGCATAGAAGAGCTCATCATTGAATCTCTTATAATCCCACCTTCCATTGTCTCCAGTATTTGTTGGGTTGGAAGATGCATAATGCTGTTGTTCGTATTCCTTATTTGAATAATCAAGAGAGGCTCTCGCCTGGAAAGATAGTTTTTCAGAAAACTGATAATTGATATTCAAACTAGATATAGCCCTTTTAACCCTGTCATCTTTAGGCTGTCTGTTAAGAACCCAATTTGGATTTGAAAGGAAGTGATAATTAGCATAAATATTTTGCTTGTAAGTATTAGTTGCAGCATCAAATGTTTCATAATTAGTCATGAAATCATTAAAGTTTCTTTCTCTAGGGAAAGTGTAAAGCGCAACTAAGGGGTTCAAATAATATCCAGAAGGACCTCTATTATGAGTTTTCTCATCCGCCAAAATAATATTTGAGGTGATCGTCATTTTGTCATCAAAAAGTTTTGTGGAGCCCTTAAATGTTACATTATTCTTCTGATACTTAAAGGTTGGCATAATTCCATCAGATGTAGAATTATAGTATGAAAAATATGCAGTGGTTTTATCATTTCCTCCAGAGACAGATACTGAATTTATGTAGTTTGCACCTGTATTGAAAAAATCTTCAACATAGCCTCCGTCATAATTACCTTTAGTAGTAGACCAGCTATTCTTATCACCGTTCTGTGCTCCGTAGCTGTACTGAAGATCTGGTAAATTGATTACACTCTCGAAAGTTACACCAGAATTAACTGTAACTTTAGCTTGACCAGCTTCACCAGATTTAGTGGTAATCAAGATAACTCCATTGGCACCCTGGCTACCATAAAGTACAGAAGCATTTGCCCCCTTAAGGATACTAATGCTCTCAATATCATCAGGGTTTATTTGCGAAAGTCCATCTCCTTCATCAATACCTCCCCAAACACCTGGCTGATTACCAGTGTTATTTACCATAGGAATACCATCAATTACGATAAGAGGCTGACTGTCTCCATTAAGTGACTTATTACCTCGAAGTAGAATACGTGTTGATCCTCCAGCACCTGAACTACTTTTTCTAATTTCAACTCCAGCAGCTCTACCACTTAAACTGTTAGCAAAGCTCATATCTCTTGCCTGAGTCAGCTCTTCAGTATTTACTGTCTGAGTTGCGTATGTAAGTGTTTTTTCTTGTCTTTTAATACCTAAAGAAGTAACGACAATCTCATCAAGAACGTTACCCTCTTGCAAGGAAACGCTGTAAGTGGAGTCAGAACCAACCACAACTTGCTGGGTTTCATAACCTACAAAGCTAATTTCTAGAGTGGTACCTTCTGCAGCTGAGATAGAATAATTTCCATCAAAGTCTGTTGTTGTTCCATCATTAGTTTCAATAACAACAATGGTCGCTCCGGGAAGTGGAACCCCTTCTTGATCAGTAATTGTACCGTTAACGGATTTTTGTGCAATCAATAAGCCGCTAAACAAAAAGCAAAGGCTTAAAATTGCTTGTTTAATTAATTTTTGTTTCATAATAAACTTGAATTTGGTTATTTAAAAATTCATCATTCTACTAAGATGTAGAAGACGTAAATATAGTGAATAACTATTTAATTACTAATTTTTTGTTAATTTTTTGTTTTTATCGAAATAAAAGCTCTAAAGTTTCATTTACAATAAAATCTCGTTGTCAATATACAGGATTACATTATTGTTGTAAATTGTTGATCAGATTGAATTTACTAAAAAATATACACTATGTTCCCATCAGTCATTCAAGTTCCAAAAATGATCATTTTTTTCATCACCTTTTTGATGTTCACTTATACAATGTCAGCACAAGAGCAAAAAATAACCGAAAAAAGCGTTAATTATCCCACCTATTACTTTGGAGATCCAAATCCATTGCCTGCTTTCATTTTCAATCCTAAAATATATCCATACCACAAATTTCAGGGCTATGAATTTCAAAAATCTGACAAAACTTTAAAAAAAATTACTTTGGAAAATAAATGGATAGAAGTCGAAATTTTTCCTGAAATAGGAGGAAAAGTTTGGGGTGCTATTGACAAAAGTAATGGCAACGAATTCATTTATAAAAACGAAGTAGCAAAATTTAGAAATATTGCCATGCGGGGCCCTTGGACCTCAGGGGGTATCGAATTTAATTTTGGAGTCATTGGTCACCATCCTGGCACTGGTACTCCTGCAGATTACAGCATCGCTGAACGTGCAGATGGTACCTTAATTTGCACTGTTGGAGGAATTGATTTACCCTCTAGAACCCAATGGAGAGTAAAGGTTATCTTACCCAAAGACCAAAGTGCATTTACCACCCAGGCCATATGGTACAACCCCACAGTTACCGAGCAAGCCTATTATAATTGGATGACTGCCGCTGCAGCTGCTCAGCAAGATTTGGTGTTTTATACTCCAGGGAATCAATTTCTCACCCATGGTGGAGTGGCAAAAGCCTGGCCAATAGACCCTCTTAACAGAGATTTGTCTCAATACAGCCAAAATAATTTTGGCCCAAGTAAATCCTATCACGTCATTGGAGAATACAATGATTTTTTTGGTGGATACTATAAGGATAGTGATAAAGGATTTGGTCATTGGGGACGATATGACGAAATTCCCGGACAAAAACTTTGGCTTTGGAATCTCTCAAGAGCCGGAGGCATATGGGAGGACTTACTCACCGATACCGATGGTCAGTATATAGAATATCAGGCAGGCAGGCTTTATGTACAATATTTTCCCGGTGAAGAAAACCCTATCAGCCAAGCTACTTTCGATCCCCACCTCACTGACCAGTGGACCGAAGTATGGTTTCCTGTCAAAGAAATTGGTGGAATAATGGAGGCATCTCCCTTTGGTGCCATGAATGTTATCGAAACTGACAATATCATAAAAGTAAAAATCAATGCCTTTAAAGCAGCTGAATCGAATATTACCGTTGAATCACGTGAGAAAATACAAAATCAAAAAATTAAAACCACTCCCAACAGTACCCATAGCCTATCTTTTCAAAAGCCTGCTGGAAATTATTCCATTGATGTTCCTGGATTAGAATTGCATTACAATAACGAGCCAAAACTAATTAAAAGGAGCTTTGACAATCCCGAGGTGATTGCTCAAAATACACTGGAGAAAACTTTTTTAAAGGCCAAAGATGCCCAGCGATATCGAGATTACCAATCGGCAGAGACGTTACTCAAAGAAATTATCGAAGAAGACCCATTTCATCTTGAAGCCAGAAAAGAACTTTCATTTCTCTACTATAGAAATGGAGATTATGATAAAGCCCTTTCGATTGCCGACACAGGTTTACAAATTGACGCATATCATAACGGACTAAACTATACCGCTGGGATTACATACATGGCAAGAAAAGATTGGATCAATGCTAAAGAACATTTGGGTTGGGCAGCAAGATCAGTGACTTATCGATCCTCTGCCAATACTTTGATGGCGCAAATACATATCATCAAAAAAAATTATAGCGATGCTATGCATTACAACGATATTGCTCTGAAATTTAATGCTGATAATATCAATGCCCTTTCGCAAAAAGCTTTTCTTTATAGAATTTTAGGAGACAAAGAAAATGCCCTACAGACAATTTCTGAAATCGAAGACATTGACCCCATCAATCATTTTGCAGTTTATGAAAAATATTTGCTAAGTGAAAATGATAAAAAAACAGTTGTTGATTCTCATCGGTCCGAATTTCCATACCAGACTTTCCTTGAATTAGCATTATTTTATTACAACAGAAACATTGTTAATGAGGCTATTAATGTCCTTGAAATAGGACCAAAACATCTTCTCAATTCACTTTGGCTAGCATATATAAATCAAAATCAGATGGCCCTCAGTATGCTGGATAGTGAGTCAATCGCTTTTGTTTTTCCTTTTAGGAAAGAAAGCTTGAATATGCTTGAATGGGTAGTTGATCGGAATCCTTCTTGGAAAGCAAAATATTTGATGGGTTTAAATTTAATAGGGCGTTCGCAAATACTAAAAGGTATTCAAATTTTCAAAGATTTAGGGCAAAATCCTAACAATCATTTATTTTACTACATAAGAGGTATGTTGTTTAAAAAATATCAAATCTCTGGTTATCAAAAAGACTTAAAAAAGGCATATAAGCAATCTCCAAAAAACTGGCGATATGCCTTTTCACTTGCTGAAGACCATTTTAAATTGGGAAATTCTTTAGCTTCTCTAAAAATCATTCAGAAGACTTTTGATCAAGATAAAGACAACTATTTTGCTGGTATGCTTTTAGCACAAAACCTAAATAAACTTAAAAATTATGACCAGACTATAAATTTGTTGAAAGATCTTAAGATATTGCCATATGAACATGCTACCGAGGGTAGAAAAATATATACTGATGCCTATGTGGGAAGTGCTTTGCAATCCATTATTAAAGGAGATCCTGTTAAAGCGACCAAGAGGCTTAATACATCATTATTATGGCCAGAGCATCTTGGTGTTGGGAAACCATTTAATCCTGAGGAACGATGGGAAAGGTTTCTTTTAGCTTACATTGAACATAAAAATCAACAAACTGAAAAGGCTAGTAAATCTTTGGAGTATATAGCAAAGATCTCAAAGGAACAATTGTATAAACCTTCAAATAATCATCTTTTGGGTATCTACGCTATCGCAGAGATGAATGGGCAGGAAGATGCTCAAAAATTTGTAAGACAGCTATTAAGCTCAAAACATGGATCAACAACTGAAACCAAAAATTTAGTTGAATTTTATTATGCAAATCTAGAACTTGAGTGGAGCAATAATTTTGTTTTAAAATTATCTAAATTTTTACATCAGAAAAATGAATAAATTCTAAGTTGAAATTTTATATAATTTAAAAAGTTCAATACTTCTCAAAATTTTTGTTCTAAAATTTATTTGAAACCTTTTAAATAATAGCTTTTGTATTTAATTAATTGAAACATGCGCTATCATAATCCTCAACTTGAATAAAAAAAGTTTCTATAGACTCTTCATTTTCATGACTAACCGACAAAACATCTTCATTAACTGTCCAAGTAACCCTTTGAGGGTTTTGATTTAAATTTTGTAAAACTAGGTTTATGCAATCATTCTCTTGAATTTCTCCGGTGAAGTAAGAGGCTATATAAACAAGTTTGTCAGGTGAATTTTCAACAAGTTCAACATTGTAGTTTTCACAATAATCTTCAAAAAAACTAAAATTATCTCCCCAATTTAGTGAAAGATTTCTTGGGTTATCAGAAATAATTTCACAAACATTTATAAAAGTAGAACCCGCTGATGAAAGATAATTATTGAATTGAATATATTCATATTCAGTTTGATTCAAATCATAATTAAACTCAGCATACCATATTTTATTAGAATGGTTTTCAAAAAAAGTTGATGTTTTTGATTCGGATACTTCTTTTGAGCAACCAAAAAAAAGTATGAGACATAACAACAAAAAGAAGTTTTTCAAAATTATTTCAAATTAAGTTTTTCAATGATAAAGTTTCCCACATTACGACCCTGCTTTAGACCTTCTTCAATGGCCTTTCTATAGTGTATCCCACCATACATTCTACTAATAGCTGCCTCCTCTGCTGCATGGTTAAATGATTGATAGCTTCGAATAGGAAGATCGTAAGGCAATTCGGTATCATCATCAAAGGCAACATTGTCTCCAAAGAAATTAGTGAGTATAATAGAGGCCGCTCCTGAAACGACAGAGTGACCACTGGTATATTCAGGAAAAGGTGGGGTCTGAAGTATCGGATACCAATCTTCATCCAGAACTTTATTAATTAAAGTCTCTGGTCGGATTAAATTACTCCTGTATTTTTCGTCCCAACAACTAATAAATGCGTCTGCTATTGCAATAGCAGTATTTGTATATGCCGCAACTGTGGTATTATAATCAGCTTTACTATTGCGAGCTACAATTTTTGTAATTCCCATCCAATGGGCACCGGGACTAATCTTTTTAAGAGCAAACATTACATGGCCCTTGTGTGTGGAAACATAGGGATTACAGTCCCAGAATTTGGCAATCTCCTGCCGTTCATCCTGCTGGTCATTTTTCTGGATCTCCTGAACTACATTGTAAACTTCTAACAACTCCTTATAAAATGGAGATTCAGGTTCCATGGAAAAAGGGGGTGGTGGTTCGGGTTGAAACTGTTCCGATGAATTCAATAAAAAAGGTCTGATTTTACTCCAATGCGGTTCTATTCCATCCATATAATCGGGAGG
>JAYPMF010000016.1:0-23109 GCA_038129785.1 Flavobacteriaceae bacterium | reverse complement strand
CGCTTCCATCCCATCACCAAAAAATAGGCCACCCAGAGTATGGGTAAGATGCCCAAACCATAAAAGTAAAAAGGTGCGTCTAATTGATACATATCATATAAAACTTCTGAAAAGAGTGTTTCTCATCAACCACTCTATAAATAGCAAAGCCAATGCCAACAATATCAAAGGCCTGAATTTTTCGTCATAATTGTAATACTTGAACTCCTCTATTTCGGTTTTTTCCAACTTGTTGATCTCCGCATAGATCTCCTCTAACTTCTTATTATCAGTTGCCCGGAAGTACAAACCTCCTGTATTTTTGGCAATAGTCTTGAGCAATTCCTCATCAATTTCAACCTTGGTCATACCGTATTGAAACTTCCCATTGGGCAAAAGTCCTACGGGGGCTCTTGCAGTTCCGTTACTTCCCAATCCAATGGTGTAGGTTTTGATTTGGTATTCCACGGCCAATTCACTGGCAATTTTCGGATCGATAAACCCGGAATTATTCACCCCATCTGTCAACAGGATGATGACCTTGCTTTTGGCACGGCTGTCTTTAAGACGGTTTACCGAAGTAGCCAATCCCATTCCAATAGCAGTTCCATCCTCGATCAATCCCTCAAATTGAATTTCTCCCAAGGCATTTTTGACAATAGCACGATCGCTGGTGATGGGGGTTTTGGTATAACTTTCTCCTGCATAAATCACCAATCCTATGCGGTCACTAACACGGTCATCGACAAAAGACGCCGCCACCCTTTTTAGGGCGGCCAAGCGATTGGGTTTTAGATCCTGAGCCAACATACTGGAGGAAATATCTATGGCCATCACAATATCAATCCCCTTATTGGTCCTGGTTCGGGTAGATACATCCATAGTTTGAGGGCGGCCCAAAGCCATAACAATCAAAACGAGAGACAAAATTCTCAGAACAAACAAGGCAGGCTGTAATTGGGCCAAAAAACTGGACTTTGCCCGAAAGCCATTTAGAGAAGATATTTTTAAAACCGCTTGTGATTTTTTTCGGGTAAAGACATACCATCCAACCAATAGTGGCAGCGAAAGCAGGAGCCATAGGTAATCGGGATTCGCAAAGTAAATACCTTCAAACATCTTCTATAATTCTTTTATCAATTCAAAACTGTCCATAACCCTTTTTTCAATGGATTCTCCATATCGATCCTCCTTTTCGTAGAGCAAAGTAAGGTTGATCCCCCCCTGTTCAAAATCAAATACATGAGTGATATAATTACAGCGTACCCTCTTTTTTTTTCCTTTTTTTGGGTAATCCAGTGTCCCAAAAATTTTAAGAGCCGGGAGGCCTGATAGGGTAGTGATTTCTTCCTCCTTAATTAGTATATTTACCGCCCCTCTGGATTGAAAATCGTTGATGATGGCATTGATCAATTCTTGAATTTTTTCTTTCTGCTGGGCCTGCTGATCTTCATTTGAAGGAGCTCCTTCTCCCTGCTGCCTCGGCGGTTTTTTGGTAAATACCAGATCGATATAGAAAGGAGCATCGTAATTACCGGAGGAAAAACGCAATGCACCTCCTTTTTCCGACTTTATTCTTCGTAACACCTCCGGAGTAGAAATTTTAACAGGGGGGGTCCCATATTGACTGGTGATCCATTCCTTGTTTTTTAATTTGATAGTAGGATATCCAACCAAAATATCCCTAACTGGGTAAAATCCGTATACGAAGATAGCCACACTCAGACTTAAAATCACTAATATCCCAACAGAGGCAAAGCCCCACTGCAATTGTTTTTTTCTTCTTTTTTTGGCCAATAAAAGACGGTATTCCTCTCTTTCTCTAATCTCCTCTGGGGTGGGTTCCGGAAGGGCTTCTTTGGTTTCAATCACAACACCTTCTACCAATTCTCTGTCCTTAGAAGTCGAGCCAAACTCGGGAGTAGATCGGGCAAACTTGACCAAGTCGGCAGTCTGAAGAACTGTTTTGAGATTCTTGATCGTTTCCCTCTCCAGCTCCAATTGCCCAGATTGTTTTAATGACTCTAATTTTATCATCAACTCATCGGTGGTGCTTTCCAAGGCAGAGATTTTAGCTTCCTCCTCCAGATAGCGCCTTACTACTTCAGTCAGCCGAGAGTAGTAATGTTTGTATTCCTCTTGTAAAGATGGAGTAATGGTTTCCAAAGCTTTTAGTTCCTCTAAGGCACGTTCGAAGGGGGGTAATTTTTTCTTACGTTCTTCTCTTCTTTTTTTGGCAAAGAAAAAAGCGTAGATCAATCCTACCAACAACAATACCACCAATACCCCATAAATAATACTTTGAGTGAGGGCATCAAAATTTTGCTCTACTTCTGCAACAGGTTTGATATCAAAAAGTTTTTGCTTTAAGGTATCTACGGGAACCGTAGCCACCTGAACCAAAAGCGAGTCTGATATTTTAGAAAAACCGTTGATCATAACCTTTTGCGGAGGCAACCAGTAGGCGCCAGAGTCAAACTGTATCAGTGCATATTTTTTGGTAAAAAGATAGTGGCTTTTCGCTCTGAGGGTATCAATGGGGCTTTCTTCCAAAACTTCAAAAGACGCAAAAAATGGTTGCTCTGAAAAAGTGATCTGTGCGGTAGAGTCAGCCTTTACTTGAAGGATGTATTCTATTTGTTCTCCGATCCGCATTTTAGTGGTATCTACTGCCACTTGCAAATCGTAACCCATTTGGGCGAAAAGCAAGGGTGTAGAAAAGAGACAGGCCCATAAAAGTAAAATCTTTCCCCTCATTTAGCCTCTAGATTTAAAATAGTTCAACAACTTTTTTACATAGCTTTGATCCAGTCTGCTGTGCAAGGTTCCTGCACCATTTTTATGGAAAAGGCTTTCAAATTCGTGCACCACAGAACTATATTGATCTTCATAAGCTTTTCGTACCTTGGCGGATTGGGTATTGACCCAAGCCGTCTGCCCCGTTTCGTTGTCCAACATGGGAACCAAACCGATATTGGGCATATTTTCTTCATGTCGGTCATAGATTCTAATCCCTGTTAGATCATGTTTTTTGGCTACAATTCTCAGGGTCTTTTCATAGCCACTATCCATAAAATCGGACATAATAAAGACTATGGCTTTCTTTTTCATCACTCCCGATAAAAATTCAAGGGCATTGCTGATATTCGTTTTTTGACTTTTGGGTTTGTATTCCAAAAGTTCACGTATGATCCGCAAAACATGAGAACGTCCTTTTTTGGGTGGAATAAATAATTCTATCTGATCCGAAAAGAGGATCAAACCCACTTTATCGTTGTTTTGCATGGCCGAAAAAGACAATGTTGCGGCTATTTCAGTCAATTCCTCCCTCTTGAATTGTCCTTGGGTGCCAAACAATTCTGAGCCACTGACATCGATCATCAACATCAAGGTCAATTCTCTTTCCTCTTCAAAGACTTTTACAAAAGGTTCGTTGTAGCGGGCCGTCACATTCCAGTCAATGCTTCTCACATCATCCCCGTATTGATATTGGCGCACCTCACTAAAAGTCATTCCCCTTCCTTTGAAGGTGCTATGGTACTCCCCTCCAAAGATATTATCGCTCAAGCGACGGGTTTTGATTTCAATCTTACGAACTTTTTTTAAGAGCTCCTTAGTGTCCATGGGTGCTAGAGTTTGAAGTAAAAAAAGACCGCAGTCCTATGGGACCTCTACCTCATTGATGATTTGGCTGATCAAATCTTCAGTAGTCACGTTTTCTGCTTCGGCTTCATAAGTCAATCCGATACGGTGTCTCAATACATCATATATGATAGCACGAACATCCTCCGGAATGACATAGCCTCGGTGTTTTAAAAAGGCATGACATTTAGCAGCAGTAGCCAAGTTGATACTCCCTCTGGGAGAAGCACCAAAACTAATCAATGGCTTTATAGAAGAAAGATTGTAACGCTCAGGATAACGGGTTGCAAAAACCAAGTCAAGAATGTATTTCTCGATTTTTTCATCCATGTAGATTTCACTTACAGTGGCTTGTGCAACCTCAATCTGTTTGGTGGTTACGACGGATTTGATTTTATCTTGAACATTGTTTAAGTTGGAACGAACAATGATTTGTTCCTCCTCCAACTTGGGATAATCGATAATGGTTTTGAGCATAAAACGATCCACTTGAGCTTCGGGCAATGGATAAGTCCCCTCTTGTTCTACCGGGTTTTGGGTAGCCATGACCAAAAAGGGAGCAGGAAGTTTAAAAGTAGTATCTCCAATGGTTACTTGCTTTTCCTGCATGGCTTCTAACAATGCAGACTGCACTTTGGCCGGGGCCCTATTGATCTCGTCTGCCAAAACAAAATTGGCAAATACAGGGCCTTTTTTGATCGTAAAATCATTCTCTTTTACATTGTAAATCATCGTACCGATCACATCGGCAGGAAGTAAATCGGGGGTAAACTGTATTCGGCTGAATTGACCTTTTACTGCTTGGCTCAAAGTATTGATGGCAAGGGTCTTGGCCAGACCGGGAACACCTTCTAACAAGATATGGCCTCGACCTAATAAACCGATGAGCAATCGCTCAACCATCTCTTTTTGTCCTATGATCACCTTATTGATTTCAAGGGTCAGTAGATCAATAAAGGCACTTTCCTTTTCAATCTTTTCATTGATTGCTTTAATATCAACGGGCTTTTTCATTGTTTCTTCCATTGTAGTGTATCTATCAAAACATTAATTATGGGGTGCAAAATTGTAGATAATTTTTTTTTTGACTTGTTAATAATTGGTTAAAAATAGAATGATTCAGGATTTTTCGCCCCCATAATACTTCATAATTTTGGAATTCGAATTTAAAAGATTTTACACAGATGACAAAAGCTCTTAAAGGAAAAATGGCAATGATTACAGGAGCCAGTAGTGGTATCGGGTGGGCAACAGCAGAGGTCTTAGGAACTCAGGGTGCCAGCTTGATTTTGTGTGGCCGTAGAAAAGACCGATTGAGAGAACTACAGTCAAAATTAGATACACCCACCCACCTGTTGGTTTTTGATGTAGGGGATAAAAGTGCTGTTTTTGAAAAAATAAATTCCCTTCCAAAAGCTTTTTCATCCATTGATATTTTGATTAACAATGCAGGAAATGCCCACGGCCTTAAACCAGTTCACAAGGCCGATCTGGAGGATTGGGATGCTATGATAGATAGCAATGTCAAAGGGTTAATGTACGTAACAAAAGCGGTTTTACCTTCAATGGTTTCCCGAAAAACCGGACACATAATCAATCTTGGCTCCATTGCAGGTAAAGAAGTTTATCCACACGGTAGTGTATACTGCAGTAGTAAATATGCCATAGATGCATTCACCCAAGGGCTTCGTTTGGATTTGAATTCTTTAAACATAAAGGTGAGTGCGATAAACCCTGGGTTGGTCAACACTGAATTTTCGGATGTACGATTTAAAGGAGACAAAGACAAAGCAACCCAAGTCTACAAGGGACTTACCCCACTACTAGCAAAAGATGTTGCCGATGTAATCCTCTACATGGTCCAAGCTCCCGAACACGTGAATCTAGCAGATATACTTTTGTTACCTAAAGCTCAAGCGAGTACTTACGTGGCCCACAGGAAGCCCTGATCAAAAATATTGGAATAGTTATAAGCCGTCGGCCAGTTGCTCAGGATATAAAAAATGGTTATAAGGAAAACGAGTAATGTGAATTTTTCTTGCTTCAGCATAGACTCTATCACGAAAACCCTTGAGATTTTTTTTGTTCAGAGCAGAGATAAATAGGGCTCTATCGTTGGCTCGATGCATCCAGGTATTTTGCCATTCTTCAATGCTATAATGCTTTGAAGTCCGTTCAGTCACCAAGTCTGTTTCATCCCATTGTTCTGCTTGGTATGCATCTATTTTATTGAAAACCATCAAGGTTGGTTTATCAAGGCTTTTGATTTCGCTGAGAATTTGATTCACCGATTGTATATGGTCTTCGAAATTAGGATGGGAAATATCCACCACATGCAATAACAAATCGGCTTCCTGGACCTCATCTAAAGTACTCTTAAAAGACTCTATCAATTGGGTAGGCAATTTGCGTATAAAGCCAACAGTATCACTCATTAGAAATGGTAAATTACCAATTACTACTTTTCTTACGGTAGTGTCTAGAGTGGCAAAAAGTTTGTTTTCAGCAAAAACCTCGCTTTTGGCAATCACATTCATTAGAGTCGATTTGCCCACGTTGGTATAGCCCACAAGTGCTACCCTGACCAAAGCCCCACGATTACCCCTTTGGGTAGCCATTTGTTTATCGATTGTGACTAACTTTTTCTTCAAAAGGGAAATTTTATCTCTGACGATTCGACGATCCGTTTCTATTTCCGTTTCTCCAGGCCCACGCATGCCAATCCCACCGCGTTGACGCTCTAAGTGTGTCCAAAGTCCTTTTAGTCGGGGTAACAAATATTCATATTGCGCAAGCTCAACTTGAGTGCGAGCATAACTGGTTTGGGCGCGTTGGGCAAAAATATCCAAGATCAAGCCTGTTCGATCCAATATTTTACAACGTAAAATTTTTTCGATATTCCCCTGTTGTGCTGGGGTCAACTCATCATCAAAAACTACCGTAGTTACTTGATTTTTAATGACAAATTGTTCTAATTCATCCATTTTTCCCAAACCGATAAATGTTTTAGGATTAGGAATCTGCATTTTTTGAACAAACCGCTGTAGCACAATTCCCCCAGCTGTATGAACCAAAAAAGCCAATTCATTAAGATATTCATTGGATTGAGCTACATCCTGTCGACTGTTAATGATCCCAACAATCACACTATTTTCGAGCTTAAGCGATTTGGCTTCGATCATAAGCTAATGCTATTTCCAAGTTTTTAATTTCAAAGTAGTTCCATCAAAAACTGCATAGGTGTTGTGAGTAATCCAATCCCCTAAATTGATGTATTTGGAATTTTGATTCAACTCAATTTCCAAAGGCAAGTGACGGTGGCCGAAAACAAAATAATCGAAGTGTTCTTCTTTTAATTTTTTTTGGGAATAAGTTACAAGCCATTCTTTGTCCTCTCCCAAAAATTTGACATCCTCCTCACCAGAGATTAATTTATTCTTTTTGGATAGATATTGACCCAATCGGACTCCCAAATCAGGATGCAGCCAGCGAAAGAGCCACTGCGAAAAGGGGTTGGTAAATAACTTTTTCATTAGCTTGTAGCCCTTGTCTCCTGGTCCTAACCCGTCACCATGACCAATTAAAAAACGGGTGGTTCCAATAGTGAGGGTGATGGGTTGACGGTGCACGGTTATGTTCAATTCTTTTTGAAAATAATCCCTCATCCACAAGTCGTGATTGCCTGTAAAAAAGGTAATGGGAATACCCGAGTCAGAAAGCTCGGCTAATTTGCCTAATACCCTGACAAAGCCTTTTGGAACAACAGTCTTGTATTCAATCCAAAAATCAAATAGATCCCCCAACAAATAAATGGCTGCAGCATCTTTTCGCACCTCTTCCAGCCAGGAAACAAAATGCTTCTCCCGAACTCGACTCGCTTCTGAATGGGGTAAACCCAAATGATTGTCAGAGGCAAAGTATATTTTTTTATTTTTTGGAAGCTCCATTTAAAAAAAATTATTCTATGCAATGGCCTGATCCAGATCTTCGATCAGATCCTGAACATCTTCAATGCCAATACTGAGTCGAATCAACCCATCCACGACTCCACTTTTTTCACGAATTTCTTTGGGGATAGAAGCATGGGTCATGGAGGCAGGATGACCAGCTAAACTTTCGACTCCTCCTAGGGATTCGGCCAAAGTAAAGATTTGAAATTTTTCGAGGATTTCCTTAGCATTTGCTAAATCTCCACCTTGTGGAACAAAAGATAGCATTCCTCCAAAAGCTTTCATTTGTTTTTTAGCTACCTCGTGATTAGGATGATCGACAAAACCAGGCCAATAGACTTTTTCTATTTTGGAGTGGTCTTGGAGGTGAGTGGCAAGAGCAGCACCATTTTCGCAATGTCTTTGCATCCTCAAATGAAGAGTTTTTATGCCTCTGAGAGCCAAAAAACAATCCATAGGTCCGGGAACGCCACCACCCGAGTTCTGGATAAAAGCAAGTTGTTCGTGAAGGACATCGTCATTTACTGCCAATAGTCCAATAATAGTATCGCTATGACCGGCTAGGTATTTGGTAGCGGAATGCATGACAATATCGACACCTAAATCTAGGGGTTGTTGTAAATAGGGTGATGCAAATGTATTGTCAACTGCTACTAATGCGTTGTGGGTTTTTCCAAGAGCAGCAATAGCGTGAATATCCACCACCTTCATCATGGGATTGGTAGGGGTTTCAATCCATATCAAACGGGTTTTAATGTTGAGGAAAGGCTTAATATTTTCGACCTTTTCCATATTTACAAAATGTATTTTCAATCCGTATTTTTCAAAGACTTTGGTCAGTAGTCGATAGGATCCGCCATAAAGATCATCAGTGGAGATGATTTCATCGCCTGGTTGAAAAAGTTTGAGAACAGTATCCATAGCCGCCATACCGGAAGCAAAAGCCAAACCATATTTTGCCTTTTCAAGGCTGGCTATCGAACACTCTAAAGCTGTTCGAGTCGGATTGTGTGTTCGACTATATTCATATCCTTGATGCCCCCCAGGAGTGCTCTGGGCATAGGTAGAGGTTTGGTAAATGGGTGGCATCACCGCACCGAATGCCTTGTCAGGCTCCTGACCTCCATGAATGGTGAGGCTATTAAAGCGAAGTTTTTTGTCCATCACAGTGTTTTATATCACTGCAAAGATATTGGATTTTAAGGAATGCTTATTGGCATTGAAATTAAGAGTGTCCTATCCATACATTTAAAAATAGCTTTAACTTATAATGAATAACTATAGGAGTTAGAAACAATCGCTTTTGAAAAAGTAATTATCGCGAAGGAAAGAAGCTGTTTATGCTGGTAATACAAAAATAATCCAAATTGCTAATTGCCTTTAGGGTGATATACTGTTAAGCGCTTTGGGAAAAGGTGAAATAAGATTTATTGATAAAAATAAATTTTGTTCAAAATCTTGGGTACAATTTGGGTTAATCATCAAAAATTAAAATTAATTATTTAATAACAGACAAATTCATACATATTTGACTTTTATTGACTTATTTTGTGCTTCGATTAAAAATTATGCGAACCTTTTATTCTTTAAATAGCTGTAATACTTGCCAGCGTATCCATAGAGAATTAGATCTTCCTTCACATGTTGAGTTTGTTAATATAAAAGATGAGCCGCTTACTCCTGAGACATTGGAAAGATTGAAAAAGTTGTCGGGTAGTTACGAGGCTTTGTTTAGTAAACGGGCGCAACTTTACAAAAAGCGTAAATTAAACGAAAGACAACTTTCGGAGGAGAGTTACAAATCGCTTTTATTGGAACATTATACTTTTTTAAAACGCCCGGTTCTTATCTATGACGAGAGAATCTTTATTGGTAACAGTAAATCAGTAGTGGCTGATGCCAAAAAATGGCTAGATGAACACTAGAGTTTGGGCGCTTTTGGCTGCAGCCGGTGCAACTACCATCTATGGACTCAACCATACGGTGGCTAAGGTGGTAATGCCGGATTATGTCGGTGCCTTTGGTTTTATTTTTATCCGCACCGCAGGAGCAGCCCTGCTCTTTTGGTTGCTAAGTTTGTTTTTGCCCAAAGAAAAAATTGACCGTGGCGATTATTTTAGGTTGTTTTTGGCTTGCTTGATGGGAATGTGCATCAATATGCTTTCTTTTTTCAAAGGACTGGAACTCTCTACTCCTGTCAATAGCGGGATTTTTGCTACAACTAATCCTATCATTATCCTCTTACTATCCTATCTTTTTTTAGGTGAAAAAATCGGAATAAGAAAATTTTTGGGGATCACCCTGGGATTTACCGGTGCTCTGATACTTGTTCTCTATGGTACTCAAAATACAGGTAATGCACCAAATGTGCTGATGGGAAATATCTTATTTATGATAAATTCTGTTTTCTTTTCAGGCTTTATCATTGTGGTAAAACCCCTTTCAGAAAAATACAATACCGTCACGATTATGAAATGGTTATTTTTGATTGGATTTATTCTAACCTTTCCCGTTACGGTGAGTGAATACACAGAGGTGGATTGGCCTAATATGCCTTTAGATGTTCTTTTGAGGGTGGCATTTGTGGTTTTAGGAACAACCTTTTCCACCTATTTGCTCAATCTGTATGCCTTGAGAAATTTACAAGCATCAACCGTGGGCGCTTTTGCCTATGCACAACCCATCATTGCCATTAGCTACGCTATTTATACGGGAAATGATATCCTCGATGGGGTCAAAGCGGTTGCCTGTTTAGTTATCATGCTGGGGGTTTATTTGGTGTCCAAAAAACCCTCAAAGTATAGAGCTAAAGTACCCTCTGCCTAAAAAATAAAATGCCAATTGCTTAATTTATTCTTTCTTTAGTAATTTTAAAAAAAATTAAAAGAAAATTCTGTTATGAATAAATTAATTTCAATGATTATTTTTTTTGCATTAATTGTTTCTTGTGGTCCAAAAAAAGAGAAAAAGAAAGACAAATTTGAATTTAAAAGAACTCAAGTAGAAGAAAAAAATGATATCATAGATGATAACGAGGATCAGATTAAAATTGTTTTAAATTCATATGATAATATGATGTATGATAAAAAAACAATTGAGGTAAAACCCGGAAAAAATATAAGGCTTACACTAAATCACAAGGGTAAAATTGCAAAAGAATTTATGGGTCACAATTTTGTACTGCTAAAAAAAGGTGTTAATGTCAATGAATTTGCAAAAAAAGCCACTCTCGCTAAATCAAACGATTATATTCCAAACTCTAATGAAACTATTGCTTTCACTAGGATGCTTGGAGGGGGAGAATCAACAACCATAAACTTTACAGCTCCTGAGGCAGGGATATACACTTATATTTGTTCTTTTCCTGGTCATTACATGATTATGAGGGGAGAGTTTATAGTGAATTAATTTTATAACGACCAAATCTTACCTCCAGTAGTTTCCATAAGGTCTACACATCCTCTTTGCTCCCCAGGAATCGGGGCATATGCTAATATATTTTCTCCTATGTATTCATTAGTTCTAAATGCAGTAATAGATAATGAGCGTAATTGATTTGCAAAACCATAAGCTAGTGCTTCCTTTGGAAGTTTAGTAGACTTATTTTTATTATGTAAAGCTTTCTGATAACCAGATTCTTGCTTTTTCCATGAGTTTTTTTTCTTCAAATCTGCTTTGAGATATTTTGATAATTGAAAATCTAAATCTTCATTAGTCAATTTATTTGGATTACTTTTTTCAGAATCAAAAAGAGAAACCTCAATAAAACTTTCTAATCCTATTAATATCTTTTTTTTACGTTCCTCAGAAAAAATTATGCTAATGTAACCATCTAAAAATTCGGGTAGTTTAAGATTAATAGCACCTGGAATTTCAGTCTCAGGAATTATTAGCTCCATTAATTGAGATACAATAAAAAACTGGTTTTTATTGAAGTACTCAGGAAAAAAATCAGAGGAGTTGTTTTGACAGCTATGAAAAAGTCCAACTACAGCTGGAGTCAGAGTAATTGCCCCTGAACCGTAACCAATTGTTTTTAATGCTTTTCTTCTATCCATTATCGGTAATTTAAATTAAAGGTTCATTTTTTTCAATTCTTTTACTGCATAATTTGCAGCTCTTGCTGTAATTGCCATATATGTTAATGACGGGTTAACATTCCCAGAGGAGGTCATACAGGATCCGTCAGTCACAAAAACGTTTTTTACAGAGTGAATTTGATTAAACTTATTTAAAACGGAAGTTTTTTTATCACGTCCCATTCTTGCTGTTCCCATTTCATGTATACCAGCACCGTAATAATATCCCTTATCTCTGGTTTGAACATTTTTAAACCCTGCTGATTCAAGCATTTCTCCTATCTGTTGTAGCAAGTGCTTTCTCATTTTGTATTCATTTTCTTTTATTTCAGCATCAAAAGTAACAGTAGGAAGTCCCCACTTATCTTTTTTATCATAATTAAGATACATTTTGTTATCGTGGTAAGGTAATATTTCACCAAAACCACCAAGGTTTATTTTCCATGGTCCAGGTGTCTGAATTGCTTCTTTAAATTTAGGGCCATATGCTTCATTGGAACCATTACCATTGTTTGGCCCTCTTTTTGCACTTCCTTGAAAACCATATCCCCTTACAAAATCACTTACATTGGTGGAACCCCCTAAATTTACAAATCTTGGAATATAAATGCCTCCGGGCCTTCTTCCAGTGTAATACCTATCCTTAAATCCCTCAATCTCAGCACTTGCCCCTAATCTGAGATGATGATCCATCAAATTATGACCTAGTTCTCCTGAATCATTACCAAGTCCGTTCGGGAAACGATCAGATACTGATTGTAATAAAATTGAAGTAGAAGCAATAGTTGAAGCACACAGAAAGATAATTTTAGCTTTATACTCAGTTACTTCATTTGTCTCAGAATCAATTACTCGAACACCACTTGCCCTGTTATTTTTTTCATCATAAATGATTTGAGTGACAATTGAATTCGGTCTGAGTGTCATTTTTCCTGTAGCATCTGCTGCAGGTAAGGTGGATGAGTTACTACTAAAGTATGCTCCATAAGGACATCCTCTTCTACATCGATTCCTATATTGACATGTAACACGGCCTAATCCAGGTTTAGTTCCTTCAGTAATATGAGCAACTCTAGCGTTTGTTATGAGACGGTCATCGTATTTACTAGCTATTTCATTTTTAAACTTTTCCTCAGCACATGTCAATTCCATAGGTTTTAAAAACTCACTGTCCGGGAGCTGGGGTAAACCTAACTTTTCGCCAGAAACACCGATATACTTTTCAACATAACTATACCAGGGTGCCAAGTCTTTATATCTAATAGGCCAATCAATGGCAATACCCTCCTTAGCATTAGCCTCAAAATCAAATTCGCTCAATCTATACACTTGCCTTGCCCACATTAAAGATTTTCCACCTACGTGGTAGCCCCGGACCCAGTCAAAAGGCTTATCCTCATTATAGGGATGCTCATTATCGTCTACAAAAAAATGAGAAGTTGATTCATGAACTGCATATCTAGTAGATCTGATTTGCTTATATTGTTTTTTTTCAATTTCCTGGGTAGTTTTATCTCCACCTTTGAAATCCCAAGGATCCATATTTGCGGTGTGATAATCAGTTATATGCCTAATCATTCTTCCTCTCTCGAGGACCAATGTTTTAAGTCCACTTTCACATAACTCTTTGGCAGCCCAGCCTCCACTTATTCCAGTTCCAATTACAATCGCATCGTATTCTTGACTCATAAATAAAAAGATTACTAAGTTTTTCAATAAAAATAAGGACTTATAAAATATTAAAGCTTGTTTCGAAAAAATAATTATGAATTAATATCCATTTTGGTTTTGAAAAATTAATCCTATTTTTACTAAAATGGTAAAAATAAATCAAAATGAGTAAAATTCGACTGGGCATATTGGGAGGTGGAGGAGACTCACTGATTGGTGTGTTGCACCGAGTGGCTTCCCATATGTATGATCGCTACGAGATTGTGGGTGGAGTTTTTAATCCTGATTATGAGGAAAATATCAAATTTGCCAATCAAATCGGTGTAAACACAGACAGGGTTTATAAGGATTTTGATGTTTTTGTCACGGAAGAATCTGCCAAACCAGAAGATCAAAGAATTGAGGTAGTTTCTGTTTTAACGCCCAATTTTTTGCATTACCCTATGGCCAAAAAACTATTGGAAAACGGTTTTCACGTTATTTGTGAAAAGCCGCTAACCACAACACTTCAAGAGGCTAAAGTGTTACAATCACTACAAGAAAAGAACCAATTAATTTTTGCAGTAACCTACACTTACACCGGTTATCCTATGGTTAGAGAAATGAAAGACATGATCGCCAATGGGGTCATCGGGGATATTCACAAAGTAGATCTACAGTACTATCAAGGTTGGATAAACCCTGTGATTCATGACAAAGAAAAAAGAAGTAAAGTATGGCGATTGGACCCCAAAAAAGCAGGAATAAGTTCCTGCATTGGAGACATAGGGACCCATATATTTAATATGTTAGAATATGTTACTGGTATGGAAGTTAAAGAATTACTCTCGGACTTAAATACCCTTTATGATGATAATCCCCTTGATATTGACGGTACAATTCTCATCCGTATGGAAAACAAAGCCAAAGGATTGCTTCGTGCCAGCCAAATTGCAACCGGAGATGAAAATAACATAGCCGTAGCTATATACGGAAGAAAGGGAGCATTGAAATGGGAACAAGAAAATCCCAATTATTTGTATCACCTTAAAGACGATGAACCCAGAAGACTAATCAAACCGGGCAATGCTTCATACAATACCGACGTATCTTTGGATGGTACCAAATTGCCAGCTGGACATCCCGAAGGTATTTTTGATGCTATGGGAAATATTTACAAAGGAGTAGCAAAGGCACTTAGGGAGGAAAAATCTTACAATGGAGAATTCCCTACCCTCTATGAAGGAGTTCGAGGGATGCTGTTTATAGAAAAAACTGTTGAATCTAATCAAAAAGGAAATGTATGGGTAAGCATGGAAAATCAATGAAAACCATTAAAGGACCTGCAATCTTTTTGGCGCAGTTTGTTGACAAGCAGGCTCCTTTCAATTCTTTAGACGGCATGTGCAAGTGGGCAGCCGACTTGGGTTACAAAGGGGTTCAAATTCCCACATGGGAAAGCTTTTTGATAGATCTGGACAAAGCTGCCGAAAGTCAGACTTACTGCGATGAGTTGAAAGGAAAAATTAATTCCTACGGTCTTGAAATTACCGAACTTTCAACCCACTTACAGGGTCAACTGGTAGCAGTTCATCCTGCATATGATTTGATGTTTGACAACTTTGCCCCTCAAGCCTACAAAAATAATCCCAAAGCGAGAACTAAATGGGCCATTGAAACCCTTAAAAAAGCTGCGAAAGCAAGCAACCGACTTGGGCTGAACACCCATGCCACTTTCTCCGGTGCTCTGTTGTGGCACACATGGCATCCCTGGCCACAGCGTCCCGAGGGTCTCGTGGAAATGGGATTTAAAGAATTGGCCAACAGATGGTTGCCTATACTCAACACCTTTGATGAGAACGGTGTTGATATCTGTTATGAAATCCACCCGGGAGAAGACCTCCACGATGGTGTGACCTTTGAGCGCTTTTTGAAGGCTACTAGAAATCACAAAAGAGCTAATATTCTTTACGATCCCAGTCACTTTGTATTGCAGCAGCTCGATTATATAGAATATATCGATCACTATCACGAATTCATCAAATCTTTCCATGTGAAAGATTCGGAGTTTAAACCCACTGGAAAAAAAGGAGCCTTTGGAGGTTATGGTGATTGGATTGATCGCGCAGGTCGTTATCGTTCTCCCGGTGACGGACAAATAGATTTTAAAACTATTTTCACTAAGCTAACAGAATATGGTTGTGATGTCTGGGCCGTTATGGAATGGGAATGCTGTATTAAAAGTCCAGAGCAGGGAGCTCGAGAGGGTGCTCCTTTCATTCAATCACACATCATCGAGGCTACTCAAAAAACTTTCGATGACTTTGCCGGAACTGAAATCGATGAAAATCATCTTAAAAAAATACTTAATATTTAAAACACAATTAATGAGAAAATTATTATTTATTGGACTAGTCTCAATTATAATAGCTTGTAAACAGATCCCTAAGAAAAAAACAACAACTGAAGAAGCACCCACTCCACAAAAAGAATGGGTAGACTTATTTAATGGGGTCTCTTTCGACGGATGGCATCAATTCAATAGCTCCGAAATGAGTGCTGCGTGGATTATTGAAGACGGAGCAATGGTTTTACCTGATGGAACCGGAAGTGGAAAAGGAAATAATATTGTTACTGATAGTGAGTTTACCGACTTTGAGCTTTCGTTGGAATGGAAAATTGTAGAGGGAGGAAATAGTGGAATTTTTTGGGGTGTAAAAGAAGGAGAGGGATACAAAACGCCCTATCAAACAGGTCCAGAAATTCAGGTTCTTGACAATGAACGTCACCCGGATTCCTTTGTCAAACCAAATTTTCATCAAGCAGGTGCACTTTACGATATGGTTCAGCCTTCAATGGATGTATGCAAACCCGCTGGAGAATGGAATCATGTTTTTATTTCAATTAATTACACCACCAATAAAGCTAGTGTTAAACTAAACGACGTGGAAATTGTAAAGTTTCCATTGAGAGGACCCGAATGGGATGATCTGGTGGTCAATTCGAAATTTAAAGACTGGAAAGATTTTGCCAAATTTAAAACTGGAAAAATAGGGCTCCAAGATCACGGTGATGGTGTTAGCTATCGTAATATCAAAATCCGGGAATTATAGTACGCTATGATTCAATCGATGACCGGCTACGGTAAAGCCGAAATACAATTCGAAAACAAAAACTATGTTCTTGAGTTACGATCGCTCAATAGCAAAGGATTAGAAATCAATGCCCGAATGCCTGTTCACCTAAGGGAAATAGAAATTAAACTAAAAAAAAGTATTGGAGAGTTTCTTAAAAGAGGTAAAATTGACATTAACCTCAACATTGATAATATGGGTGAATCCAATGCCAAAATCATCAATGTAGCTTCAGTCAATCATTACATGGAACAATTGAAAAGTATAGAAGATGGAAACCGTCTTGAACTACTCAAAATTGCTCTAAAGCTCCCCGATATACTCAAAACTGAAGTAGAGGGTTTTGAAGAAGCCGAAATTGGATTGATCGAGACACTCCTGAAAAAAGCAGTCAGCGCACTTATTGGATTCAGAACAGATGAGGGAAAAATTCTCGAAAGCGAATTTAAAAAAAGATTGAAAAATTTAGAAGATCTCTCTAAGGAAGTTGAAATTGTCGATCCCGAAAGAAATACTAAAATCAAAGAAAAATTACAATCTGCCTTGGATAGTTTAGAGGTGGAAGTTGACCAAAATCGCTTCGAGCAGGAGTTGATTTATTATTTGGAAAAGTACGATATCACTGAGGAAAAAGTTCGACTCAAAAATCATATTGAATATTTTAAAAATAACCTGGACAATGATACATCAAATGGAAAAAAGCTAGGTTTTATTGCTCAGGAAATAGGCAGGGAGATAAATACAATTGGATCTAAAGCCAATCATGCCAACCTCCAAAAACTGGTCATCCAAATGAAAGATGAACTTGAAAAAATAAAGGAGCAATTACTTAATGTTTTATAATTGAAGGAAGGAAAACTTATTGTTATTTCGGCACCATCAGGTAGTGGTAAATCCACTTTGGTTCATGCCTTGTTGAAACAAAATCTTCCCTTGGTTTTTTCAATTTCGGCTACATCCCGTCCCCCACGTGGTAAAGAACAAGACGGCATCGATTATCACTTCCTGACCCCCGAAGCTTTCCAGAAAAAAATTGAAGAAAACGCCTTTGTCGAACATGAAGAGGTTTATCCGGGTAAATTTTATGGAACCTTGCGTTCGGAGTTGGAAAGTAAATGGTCTGATGGACACCACATTGTTTTTGATATCGATGTAGCTGGGGGGCTAAATATCAAATCTCAATACCCAGAGCAAACTTTATCGATTTTTATCCAAGTTCCCAGTTTTGACATATTAAAACATCGACTTCGCGCTAGAGGAACCGAAAATGAAACTTTACTACTTGAACGTGTTGCCAAAGCAAAAGTTGAAGTAGAGTCCGCTCCCGAATTTGATTTGGTGATTGTCAACGACGATCTGGAGCAAGCAAAAAAAGAGATATTCCAGAGGGTAAAAGCATTTGTCAACTCATAAAGTTGTAATGAAAAGAATCGGCCTCTTCTTTGGTTCCTTCAATCCCATCCATTTAGGACATTTGGCGATTGCAGAATTTTTTGCTCATAATACAAACTTGGATGAAGTGTGGCTAGTGATCAGTCCTCAAAGTCCATTCAAGGAAAAAAATGACTTGATGGAAAACCATCATCGATTAGCCATGATCGAATTGGCTATTAAAGATAAATCAAAACTCAAAGCCTGTTCAGAGGAATTTGATTTAACAACTCCTAATTATACCATTCAAACACTAAATCATCTTAAAAAAAAATATCTCAAAAATCAATTTACATTAATTTTGGGTCAAGACAATATGGAGCATTTCGACCGATGGAAAGAATATCAGCAGATTTTAGAACAATTTCAGATTTTTGTTTATCCCCGTTCCCAATCTAATAAAATCCCCGAAACATTTTTAGATCATCCAAAAGTTGTGTATTTTAAGGCTCCTTTATTAAATATTTCAGCGACCGAAATTCGAGATGCTCTTGTTAAAAAAAAATTATTGGTTGATTTTCTTCCCCCCAAAATTCAAGATTATCTTCTAAAATTTAACTTCTATAACTAATTACCCTTTCGTATGAAACCTGTTAAATCGAGTAAATCATTTTTAAACACCTCCTCTTCCGATTGGGAGGCGGTAGAGCCAAAGATTAAAAGAAAAATATTAGGCTATGACGATCAATTGATGTTGGTTCAAGTTCATTTTGAAAAAGGAGGTATAGGGTCCGAACACCAGCATCACCACTCACAGTCAACCCTTATCGGGTCGGGTGTGTTTGAAATCACCGTCGATGGTGTTACCCAAAAACTGCAAAAAGGAGATTCATTCTACGTGCCTCCAAATACCCTTCACAGTGCGTTATGTATTGAAGAAGGGGAACTTATCGATGCTTTTAGTCCAATGAGAGAAGATTTTATCGATTGAAAATCAATTGGCAAACTTTCCCTGTGCCAAAATATCGTTTAATACAGATGTAATATTTTTCCTGCTCCATTTGTCAATCTCAGGTAGGATATTAGTGGCCTTACCTTTTAGACGAAAAACTTTTTGAATAAATATTTTTTGGGCATCAACATCGTTGGCATCTATCATCCGAGCAAGGGAAGATTTAATTAATAGTCTACCAGCCTCTGACTTGGGATTTCCTATTGATAAAATCGGAACTTGGGAGGCCAAGTATTCCAATAATTTCCCTGAGATCATGTCCTGATCAGCTCCTTTGAATAGAAAATTGAGCAATAAATCCCCGCTTTTCATCAAATCAATGACATCTTTGTGGGCCAAGTAACCCTTGTAAACAACCTCTATTTTTGGTGCGTTATTTTTTATTTTTTTAATTATTTCGATAGGAATATTTCCTGCTAAAGATAGACGAATATCCTTTGGGGCAGCCAATTCATCAAGTACTTTAATCACAGGGAGATAGTCTTGATTTTCAGTCAATAATCCGGTATAAACAACATGGAAGGGCTTTTGGCTTGTTTTGGGGATTGAAGACATCAATGAAGCGTCATAGCCGTTGGGTAATATGTGAATGCTCTGTTCAGGTGCTTTGATTTGGAGTTTGCGAACCAAATTTCCTCCCACGGTGGTAAAAACACCTTCTGCGGTTTTTAATACTTTTTCTTCCAATCGGGCGTCAATACTTTTGACCCAAGCAGTACGGTACAAATCTTTGTTGTAAAATATATCCGTCCAAGGATCGCGAAAATCAGCCCACCACTGTACACCGAATTTTGCTTTTAATTCCAAACCAATCAGATGGGTTGAATGGGGTGGTCCTGTAGTGATTACTTTTTGGATGTCTCGTTGAAGGATGAGTTTTTCGGCCTCACTTTTGGCATAGGTATTCCACCCTTTTCGGGCATCGGGAATAAAGAAATTACCACGAACAAAAGCAGCACATTTACGAAACAAGCCTTTTTTGGAAACCTGTCCTTGAGGGACGCCTTTGTCGGGTTTGCCGGAAACCAATAGAGAATAAAATCTTATGGGTTCTTTAGTGTCGGTTTTGATTACTTGAATATCTTTTACCTCATCCAAGAGTTCGGAATCCAAAACAGGATAGGACGCTTGTTTTTCATCAACTGTAATGATATAAGGAGTCCACCCTAACTGCTTGAGATATTTAGCAAAATACATCCAACGTTGAACACCTGAACCCCCAGATGGTGGCCAGTAATAAGTCAAAATCAATATTTTTTTGGCATCTTTCAAATGAAACTGCTTACCTCAAATGTAATTGATACAAAATAAGCATTTAAAAAAAATGTAACAAGCGTAACTTTAATTATCAAAATGTCATAGATTATAAAGAGCATAGGCTATTGTCGGACCTTATGGCATATTATTATGAACGCTATGATCAGGTAAAAAAACCTAACTAATTAAGTTTGTAAAGTTGCGTATGGCTGAAATAGGATTAAATCAAAAAACCTTAATACTTACTTATAGGGAGTTTCAAGTCAAGAGTGATCAAATAGCTCAACGGAAAAGAGAGCCTACTTCAATAACAGTAAATGATATCATTGTATAACAAAGTATTGACACTAAAATTGTTTTCGTGATTCAAACCTTTCATTTGTGGGGGGAAATTAACCTTAAAAAGCATGTTATTTTAAATTTGTATTTGACCCCGTAAAGGAACTATTTCTTCTTTTTGTATAAGGGGACCGAGGAACACGCTTCACCGTAAAAAAGACTTTTAACCACGGGCTGAAGTTTCGCAATTAATTGAATGTAGACATCCTGAGGGACCATTTTTTCACTACAACCTTTGATGATGACTGGTTTGTCTTTGAATGGAGATAAATCTAAAAGTTGAATTTCTTCAATAAATAGCTGTAATTCTAAGTCTTTTAAATTTCCCAGCACTACCTTACGGGCATGAGGCTTTAGGTAAGTGGTAACCAATAGGGAAGCCCATGTGGGCAAAATGGCTTCTGTAGAACAGTGTAAAGCGATAAATTGGTCTTTGTAGGCACTCCAGTCATGGGACTTGAGTTGGGCTCGAAATTCCTTTTCTTTAAGAAGTAGACCTTGGTCTAACCATTGGGATAAATCAATGGTCTGTCGAGTCCCGATTTTATAAAGTTTTTCAAGATCGAAGGTGATCAAGGCACTTGCTGCCACACGATTGACAATGGTATCTGCCATTTATAACATTCCTAATTCTAATTTGGCCTCTTCACTCATCAGGTCTTGAGACCAAGGGGGGTCGAAGGTAATTTCCACTTCTGCATCCTTGACTTCGTCCAAGGATTTTACTTTTTCTTCCACTTCACGTGGGAGTGTTTCCGCTACAGGACAGTTAGGAGTAGTTAGGGTCATCAGTATTTTGACATCGGCATCTTCATTTACAAAAACGTCATAAATCAATCCCAGTTCGTAGATATCCACCGGGATTTCGGGGTCATAGATCGTTTTAAGTACTCCGACAATTTTGTCACCTAATTCAGCCGTTTCAATAATTTCCTCTGACATGATCAGTTTAATTGGGTTTTAAAGGCAATGGCATACATTTTCAGTTGTTTAATCATAGAGACCAAACCATTGGCTCGGGTAGGAGACAAATGTTCCTTTAAGCCAATTTTGTCAATAAATTCTGTTTTTGCCTCGAGTATGGCATCGGGATGTTGATTAGAAAATACACGTATCAAAATAGCAATAATACCCTTGGTAATGATGGCGTCGCTGTCGGCCGTAAAAATCAATTTATCATCAACTAAATCGGCATGAACCCAAACTTTACTCTGGCATCCCTTGATTATGAAATCATCTATCTTGAATTGTGGGTCTATCAAAGGAAGTGATTTTCCCAATTCTATCATATACTCATAGCGTTGCATCCAGTCTTCAAACATTGAAAACTCCTCTACAATTTCATCCTGTGCCGCTTCTATAGTTTCCATACCCAAAATTAATGATTTATTGTAACATCGAGATAGCCTTTTTGAGTGCTTCTAACATGGTGTCAATCTCTTCGAAAGTATTATAAAAAGAAAAGGAAACCCTAACTGTTCCAGGGATTTTATAAAAGTCCATAATAGGCTGTGCACAGTGGTGTCCAGTTCTTACAGCAATGCCAAGCTTGTCCAAAATACTACCAATGTCGTAAGGGTGAATGCCTTGCACATTGAAAGAAATTACTGCTGTTTTTTTTGGAGCTGTACCATAAATTTTTAATCCTGGAAATTTAATTAGCTTTTCTGTAGCATATTCCAGAAGTTCTTCCTCATAAGCGGCAATCTGCTGCATCCCAATGGCATTGATGTAGTCCAGAGCGGCGCCAAAAGCGATACCTCCAGCAATATTGGGCGTACCAGCTTCAAACTTGTGGGGTAAATCGGCATAAGTGGTTTTCTCAAAAGTTACCTCTGCAATCATTTCGCCTCCACCTTGGTAGGGAGGCAAACGTCTTAATGCAGATTCTTTTCCGTATAGGATCCCGATTCCCGTAGGACCGCATAGTTTGTGCGCAGAAGTTACGTAGTAATCTACATCCAAAGCCTGAACATCGGCTTGAATGTGAGGAGAAGCTTGTGCACCATCGATCAAAACCTCAGCCCCAAAAGCATGTGCCTTGGTGATAATTTCTGCTATTGGATTGACCGTTCCCAAAGCATTTGAGACGTGATTAAGGAAAACCAACTTTGTTTTGTCGGAAAGTAGTTTTTCGTACTCGTCCATAATCAAAACCCCGTCTTGGTCAATGGGAATGACTTTGAGTACTGCTCCAGTTTTTTCGCAAAGCATTTGCCAAGGGACAATATTTGAATGGTGCTCCAAAGCAGAAACTATGAGTTCGTCTCCCTGCGCCAATAATTGGCCATATCCACTACTTACAATATTTATACTGTGAGTTGTACCGGAGGTAAAAATGATTTCATGAGGCTGAGTGGCATTGAAATGTTTTTGAATTTTACGCCTTGCAGCTTCATAAACATCTGTAGCCTCCTGACTTAAGGCATGTACCCCGCGATGAATATTTGCATTATAATTTTTATAATAATCAGAAATAGTGTCAATTA
Organism: Flavobacteriaceae bacterium; assembly: GCA_038129785.1. GTDB lineage: Bacteria > Bacteroidota > Bacteroidia > Flavobacteriales > Flavobacteriaceae > UBA8316. Next base: position 207 of record JAYPMF010000016.1, on the reverse strand, counting down.
CTTGAACTGGGGTTTGGGAGGTAGCGGCATTGTCAAAATAAACCAAAGGTTTTCCATTTACTTCCCGATTTAAAATGGGAAAATCTCTACGGATTTTTTGAACATCCATGGGCTATAAATCAAATCCGAGATTGACTCCCAATTTTTGGGCAATCAGTTTGTTGATGCGCTTTTTCAAAATGGGCAGCTCTACACTTTCCAAGACGT
>JAYPMF010000015.1:14980-23408 GCA_038129785.1 Flavobacteriaceae bacterium | reverse complement strand
TGTGAGACGCAATAAATCATATAAATCTCTACTACCAGTGGGGATTAAGCTCTAGCTGTTTTTTTCAAACCTAACAAATCCCTCCTCGTCTATCGATTTGAGGGTAACGCTTTCTATCCTGTTAGCCAACAAAGGGTTCCACGGGGTTCTCACTTTAACATAATTTTCACTGAAACCAGTAATGTAACCTCTTTTGTTCTCATTTTCGAAAAGGACATTTACATTTGCTCCTAATTGACTTTCGTAAAATACCCGTCTTTTTTTGGCAGATAAGCCCCTCAACATTTTACTCCTTTTATTTCGAATGTAGTGTGGAACTATATTTGGTAAACCTATAGCCTCAGTATTAGGTCTTTCAGAGTATGAAAAAACATGTAGATAAGAAATCTCCAAATCAGCCAAAAAGTTGTAGGTATCCAAAAATTCGGAGTAGGTCTCGCCTGGAAATCCTACAATAACATCACCTCCAACACAAGCCTGAGGCATCAAATCTTTAATCTGAGTTATTCGATCCCTGTATAATTCACTCAAATACCTTCTTTTCATTTTTTTTAAAATTTCATCATTTCCACTTTGTAAAGGAATGTGAAAATGAGGTACAAAAGCTCTACTATGAGCAACAAAATCGATAATCCTATCGGTCAATAAATTGGGTTCTATAGACGAAATTCTGATCCGCTTCAAAGCTTCAATTTCATCTAGTGCTGCAATCAAGTCTAAAAAAGTGTGTTCATGTTTTTTATTACCAAACTCACCTTTTCCGTAGTCTCCTATATTTACTCCTGTAAGAACAATCTCCTTGACTCCTCTCTTCGTAATTTCCAATGCTTTCTTTATTAAATTTTGCAAAGAATCACTTCTGGAGATACCTCTCGCTCGAGGAATTGTACAATAGGTACATTTGTAATCACATCCATCCTGAACCTTTAGAAAAGCGCGGGTACGGTCATCCAAAGAAAATGAGCTTTCATAATGGTTAGCTTCAGAGATTTCACATGAATGTATATATCCTTCTGAATTTTTAGTTAAATCTCCTAAATAGTCGATTAATTTAAACTTCTCGTTAGCACCTAGGACCAAATCTACACCATCGATTTCTGTTAACGCCTCGGGCTGTAACTGAGCATAGCAACCAATAGCCGCAACAAATGCTTTTGGATTTTGTTTTAGAACTTTTTTCACTAAACCTTTAAATTTTCTATCAGCATTTTCTGTCACTGAGCAAGTATTAATAACATAAACCTCAGCAGGAGCGTTAAAATCCACATGTTCATAACAATCAGACTTAAAATCACGTGAAATAGTTGCAGTTTCAGAAAAATTTAATTTACAGCCCAACGTGTAAAAAGCCACCCTAGGTTTTGAAAATTTAGTAGTCACTTCCTCAACATACCCCATTATGATATTGGATTAAAAAAGTTGTATTTTGCTGCAAATATACAATCTTTAGACTTGTTAAATAAACAGCTTAATTTAATGGTATTGAACTATTTAAGTTCTTTAGTAATCTTGCTTTTTTTATTTTCTTGCTCTCAAAAACAGGAGGAAGATCGCTCACACATGGTCTTTCGATATAATGAGTATGGCAGCATTACTTCATTAGACCCGGCTTTTTCTAGAAACTTACCGAATATTTGGGCCACTACTCATATGTTCAATAGCCTAGTACAACTTAATGACGATCTGGAAATCATTCCGGATCTGGCAGAGCAATGGACAATATCGAGCGATGGTTTGGTATATGAATTCCGAATTAGGGAAGATGTTTTCTTTCATCAGCATCCTGCTTTTGGAAAATCAAAAACCAGAAAAGTAAACGCATCAGATTTCGCATTTAGTCTAAAAAGGCTTTTAGATCCACAACTAGCTTCACCTGGGAGCTGGGTATTACAAAATGTAGAGCGTATTGAAGCAAAAAATGATCAGCTTTTGATTATTACACTTAAACAACCTTTCCCTGCATTTTTGGGGTTGCTTAGTATGAGATATTGCTCGGTTGTCCCTAAAGAAATAGTGACAAAGACAGAGGGGAATTTTAGGAAAAATCCTATTGGTACAGGTCCTTTTGCTTTTAAATACTGGGAAGAGGATGTAAAATTAGTTTTGAGAAAAAATCCGCTTTATTTTGAACGCGACGATTTAGGCCTTAGCCTCCCCTATTTGGAGTCTATTTCCATTTCTTTTGTACCAGATAAACAAAGTGAATTCATGCTTTTCTTGCAAGAAAAATTAGACATACTCAATACTTTGGACAATTCTTATAAAGATGAATTATTAACCCAACAGGGCACGCTAACAGAAAAATATAAGGAAAAAATCAACCTTCAAAAAGGACCCTATCTCAACACAGAGTACCTAGGTTTTTATTTAGATAGCCCTTCCCCTGTTATCAAATCTCCTTTGATCAGAGAAGCCATTAACATTGGTTTTGATCGTAAAAAAATGATGATTTACTTAAGAAATAATATTGGTTTTATTGGAAACAAAGGTTTTATTCCTAAAGGGCTTTCCGGACACCCCAAAGAAGTAGTCTTAAAATATCAGCCAGAAAAGGCAGCAGAATTAGTCAAGACATTTGAAAAAGAAACTGGACTGAAAGCTGAAATTACTTTAGCTACAGATGCCAACTATATCGACCTATGTGAATATATTCAAAGAGAATTACAAAAAATAGGCATTTCAATAAAAGTCGACATGATGCCCCCAGCTACTTTAAAACAAGCACGTTCGAAAGGAAAATTAGAAATGTTTCGATCAAATTGGATAGCAGATTACCCAGATGCCGAAAATTACTTGTCTTTATTTTACTCTAAAAATTTTAGCCCAACAGGACCAAATTACACCCATTTTTATAACCCTACATTCGATAGTCTTTATGAAAATAGTTTTTTTATTAATGATGCACAAAAACGAGGTGAAATTTATAAATCAATGGATTCACTGGCCATGAGCAAACATCCACTAATACCGCTTTATTATGATCAAGTTCTAAGATTTAGCCATAAAAATGTTCTAGGGCTTAATCTAAACCCCGTCAATGTACTTAAGCTTAAAAAAATTCGCAAAACAAAAAAACCTTAGGGATTACGGTTTGGGGTATTTTCAGCTAAAAAAAATTATTTTTTAAACTTTGAATATTTGTTTTTAAACTTGTCAATTCGTCCTGCCGTATCAACCAATTTGGATTTTCCAGTATAATATGGATGGGATGTTCGGGAAATTTCCAATTTTACTAATGGATACTCTACACCATTGTGCTCGATGGTCTCTTTAGTTTCAGCAGTAGATTTAGTGATAAATATGTCCTGGTTTGACATATCCTTGAAAGCAACGAGTCTATAATTTTCAGGATGAATACCCGATTTCATAACTAATTATTTAATTAAGGCAAGCAAATTTAATGTTTTTAAATAAATTTGCAAAAGTTGTTTATTCAAAAATTTACTTACCATAATGTTTACCTGTGAAAAATAAAAAAATAACTACCGCTCAAACAGCATTAAATTTTGGCCTGATACTTGGGGGAACTAATATTTTGTATGGGATTATGCTCTTCGCATTAGATATGCATTATCAAAACGATACCGCCACAAGTATAATTGGTTACGCTTTTTTAATTGGTATCACCTTGTGGGGAATAATGAGATTTAAAAAAATTAATGGTGGTTATTTAAGATTATCAGAAGCCCTGAAAACTGGGGTGGGTACTTCCCTGATCTCTGGCATATTGATCGCAGTCTATTTTGTTATAATGTCTGAATTCCTTGATCCCAATTTTATTGATAAATCCATCGAATACCAAAAACAAAAGATGTTGCAGGAAAATCCAGAAATATCCCTAGAAAACGTGAACAAAATATTTGACATGCAAAAAGAATTCTCAGGGCCTTTAGTCACCTCAGGGTTCATTATCATCTTTAATTTATTTTTTGGTTTTATTATTTCATTGGTTGTTGGTCTCATACTTAAAAAATCTCAGCCCGAATAGTACAAATTTCATATTTTTGCGATGAAAGCATCCTTATATGGACATTTCCATCGTTATTCCACTATTGAATGAAAGTGAATCAATATTACCGCTTCACAATTGGATCATAAGCTCACTTGAAAAGGAAAAAAATAACTATGAAATCATCTTTATTGATGATGGAAGTTCTGATTACTCCTGGGAGGTAATTGCTGAATTGTGTAAAAAACATCCCAATACTCATGGTATTCAGTTTTCAAAAAACTATGGAAAATCTCAGGCTTTACACGCAGGTTTCATAAAAGCCCAAGGAGATTTTGTAGTGACCATGGATGCAGACCTGCAAGATTCTCCCGAGGAAATTTTATCTATGATCGCTCAAATAAAAGAAGAAGATCTCGACCTGATTTCTGGATGGAAGAAAAAACGTTATGACTCTATTCTTTTAAAAAATTTACCCTCTAAAATCTTTAATTGGGCTGCCAGAAGGGTTTCGGGCATCAAACTCCATGATTTTAATTGCGGGTTGAAGGTGTACAAGAAAGAAGTAATCAAAAACATACAGGTGTTTGGAGAAATGCACCGCTATATCCCCGTTATAGCTGCCCACGAGGGATTCGATAAAATTAATGAAAAGGTGGTGCAACACCAGGCCAGAAAATATGGAAAAACCAAGTTTGGTGCCGATCGTTTTCTCAATGGATTTTTGGACTTAATTACCCTATGGTTCATCAACGGCTTTGGTAAAAGACCGATGCATTTCTTCGGTTTTTGTGGAACTTTAATGCTTTTGGTGGGATTTGGTTTTACTCTATACCTGGGCATTGACAAACTCTATTTCAACACCCAAAGTAGGTTGATTACTCAAAGACCAGAGTTCTTTATTGCTTTGACCATGATGATTTTGGGTGCTCAATCCTTTATTGCGGGATTTTTAGTTGAAATATTGATCCGGCAAAATAAGAATATTAAAAGATATAATATTACTAAAACGACCTATGAGTAAAGCACTAAGTGCCAAAATTAGAGAATGGTCTCGCCATCCTTTCGACAAAGAAACGGTTGATCGACTAAAAGCACTGAAACAAAACCCCAAACAACTTGAAGATGCATTTTATAAAGATTTAGAATTCGGTACGGGAGGAATGCGAGGGATTATGGGCATTGGTACCAATAGAATCAATACTTACACACTGGGAAAAAGTACCCAAGGACTCAGTAATTACCTTAAAAGTGTTTTTAATGACCAAACTATAAAGGTTGTGATTGCTTATGACTGTAGAAACAACAGTAAAAGTTTGGCTATAAAAGTTGCTGAAGTTTTTTCAGCCAACGATATTGAGGTATTTATCTTCACTGATTTGAGATCTACTCCCGAGCTTTCCTTCGCTGTTAAACACCTTCAAGCCCATTGCGGAATTGTATTGACTGCATCCCACAATCCCCCAGAGTATAATGGATACAAGGTATACTGGAAAGATGGAGGACAAATAGTTCCCCCACAGGACAGAAAGATCATCGAACAAATCAATCAAATTCAGTTTTCGGATATAAAATTTAATGCCAAACAAGATTTGATTAATTGGATTGATGAAGACATAGATCAAGCCTTTTTTGACAAATCCGTCCAATTGGGGCAGTTCAAATTGAAAGGAAGAGAAAATTTTATAGTTGTATTTACTCCCTTGCATGGAACTTCTATAACTGCTGTGCCCCAGGTATTGGAAAAAGCCGGTTACAATAATGTTCATTTTGTTAAGGAACAGTCCACTCCCAACGGCAACTGTCCCACTGTAGAATCTCCAAATCCTGAGGAACCAGAGGCCTTACAAATGGCTTTAGAACAGGCATATGCTATTGGTGCTGATATGGTTGTTGGAACAGATCCTGATTGTGATCGTTTGGGGGTTGCAATTAGAGATCCTAAAAATAATTTCCGATTACTCAATGGAAACCAAACAATGGTGGTTATGACTTATTTTCTTTTGGAACAATGGAAGAAAAATAAGCTTCTGGATGGAAATCAATTTGTAGCTTCAACCATAGTTTCCACTCCAATGATTCAGAAAATAGCTAAATCTTATGGAATCCACTACAAGGAAACCCTTACCGGATTCAAATGGATTGGGAAACTAATCAAGGATTTCCCATCCTTAGACTTTATTGGGGGTGGGGAAGAAAGTTTTGGTTATCTAGTAGGTGATGCAGTCCGAGATAAAGATGCTGTAACTGCCACACTTCTTGCCTGCGAAATAGGAACTTTTGCCAAAAATAACAATCAAACTTTCTATGACATTTTGGTAGAATGCTACAGAAAATTTGGAGCTTACAAAGAAAAACTCATCTCATTTACTCAAAAAGGAAAAGAAGGGGCAGATAAAATAAAGAATATGATGGAGGGATACAGAAAAAATTCTCCTAAAGAAATTAGTGGAATTAAGGTTTCTCGAAAAGAGGATTACCTCAAAAGTGAAAGAGTTTTCCTATTTGAGAATCGAAAGGAGAAAATAGATTTACCTGTAGCCGATGTTTTAATTTTTATTTTGGAAGATCACTCTAAAATTGCCATTCGACCAAGTGGTACCGAACCCAAAATTAAATTCTACTTTAGTGTAAATGAAAAGCTTGAGCAAAACAATGAATGGGATATCATGGAGTCTCAACTTGATAAAAAAATTGAAACTATTGTAAAAGGTATGGGACTGTAAATGAATTATTACTTTAAAATACTAAGGTTCGGGTTACTCTATAAAAGATTTGCCTTTTTGAATATATTTTTCAATATCCTTTATGCAATTTTCAGTGCTCTGGCTTATGTAGCCATGATCCCTATGATGCAGATTCTATTTGGAACTACACCCAAAACATCTATCCCGCCCAACTATGAGGGGATTGGACAAATCAAAAATTACCTCGAAAATTTTTTCAATTACAAAATCACCCAATACATGGAACAAGACAGTGGTATTGCACTGCTCTTTGTAATCAGTATGATTATTAGCTTATTTTTTCTTAAAAATATTTTCAATTATTTAGCCATGTATTTCATCACTTTCCTCAGGAATGGTGTTTTAATGGATTTGCGGAATGAATTATACCAAAAGACAACTACTTTGCCACTTTATTTTTTCTCTGAAAAAAAAAAAGGAGATCTTATGGCCCGTATCTCCTCTGATGTTTTGGAGCTTCAGCACTCTTTTTTATCCATTTTGGAGTTGATCATTAGAGATCCGCTTACCATTATTTATTCCTTAATCGTCATGTTTAGTTTTAGTGTAAAACTTACTCTTTTTGTACTGATTTTTATACCCATATCCGGTGGTATCATCTCACAGATTGGAAAGTCATTAAAACGTAAGTCAGAGAGAGTTCAAAAAGAACAGGGAGAATTTTTGTCCCTTTTGGAAGAAACCTTAAGTGGAATAAAGATAATTAAGGCCTTTAATGCAGAAAATGCTTTTGTCAAAAAATTCAAACAGTCCACCACGCGTTTTTTTGATTTTTCGAATAGGCTCTTAAACCGACAAAACCTCGCCTCCCCAGTAAGTGAGTTTTTGGGAATCATGGTCATTAGCGTGATATTGTGGTATGGGGGAAAAATGGTGTTGATCGATCAAAGTCTGAATGGGGCTATTTTTTTATCCTATTTGGGATTAGCTTATAATATTTTAACCCCGGCTAAAGGCATCAGCAAGGCTTATTATAATATAAAAAAAGGAGATGCTGCAGCCATGCGAGTTCTCGAAATTCTCGAAGCCAATGATGATATGGAAGACTCACCAGATTCGGTTGAAATTAAATCTTTGAAGAAACAAATTAAATTTATTAACGTTTCTTTTTCATACGAACAAAGCCCGGTATTAGAAAATTTTTCACTCGAAATTAAAAAAGGACAAACAGTTGCCCTTGTCGGCCCCTCAGGAAGTGGAAAATCCACTTTGGCCAATTTACTCAATCGGTTTTACGACATAGATAAAGGTAGTTTGACTGTGGATGGAACACCTATAAATAAAGTCAAAAAGAAATCTTTGTACCTACTCACAGGAATGGTAACCCAAGACTCTATTTTGTTTAATGACAGCGTGAAAAATAATATTGCTTTGGGAAATCCCAACGCGACGCTTAAACAAATAAAGGAAGCTGCCAAAATTGCAAATGCCAGTGAATTTATAGAAAAATTGGATCAAAAATATGATAGTATCATCGGTGAGGGAGGTAACAAACTCTCCGGAGGTCAGAAACAAAGGTTGTCCATAGCACGTGCCATCTTAAAAGATCCGGATATTTTAATAATGGATGAAGCCACCTCTGCATTGGATGCCGGCTCGGAGAAAATGGTACAGGAAGCATTGGATAATTTGATGAAAAACAGAACCTCTCTTGTTATTGCACATCGACTTTCGACCATCCAAAAAGCAGATTTGATCGTAGTAATCAACCAAGGTAAGATCATAGAAACCG
>JAYPMF010000015.1:3900-14970 GCA_038129785.1 Flavobacteriaceae bacterium | reverse complement strand
CTCACAAGCAACTCATAGCTCAAAAATCGGCTTACAAAAAACTGGTTGAATTGCAAACTTTATAGCACTGCATTAAACTTTTTTAGAAAAAAATCATCAAAGAAGAAAAAGACTTTGAAACAGCAAAATCAATTTATAAAGTCATTGTTATCCCCTGAGACCCAGGAGGTGGCTTTTAAAAAATTACTTGCTGATTATAAGGAAAGGCTTTACTGGCATATTAGAAAAATTGTGATTAATCACGAAGATGCCGATGATGTTTTGCAAAACACTTTCATCAAAGTTTTTGAAAACGTGAGTAAATTTAAAGGTAATAGTAATGTATACACCTGGATGTACAGAATAGCCACAAATGAGTCACTGAATTTATTAATTAAAAAATCGAGAAAGTTTGGCATATCGAACGAAGAATGGATTGAAAAGCAGGCCAATGAATTGGAATCAGATGTTTATTTTGATGGAGATGCGATACAGTTGAAATTACAAAAAGCAATAGCCACTTTGCCTGAAAAACAACGCTTGGTTTTTAATATGAGGTATTTTGAAGGAATTAAATACGAGAAAATGTCCGAAATTTTAGAGACATCTGTAGGAGGTTTAAAAGCTTCTTATCACCATGCCGTAAAAAAAATTAAACATCAAATTAATGAGCCCTCATAGAGGGATTTAAAGAACCAAGATAAATTTATCAACAAAAAAGAACTGATTAATAATAAGCTAGTTAACATAGATTAAAACAAATGAAAATAATAGATAAAAAGTCCCCTTTTAAGGTACCCGATGGCTATTTTACTCATTTTGATCAAAAATTAGCAAAACAAATTATTTCCATTAACCCCATCAATGGTTTTAGAACGCCTGTTGATTATTTTCAAAAGGTTGAAAATCAAATAGTGGATAGGGTTAATTACTCCAACCCAAAAACGGACTCTTTCAAAAATTATATATGGAAAGCCATGGCTATGGCCTGTGTGATCACCCTCTTTTTTATCAATGAAAAAACGGCCATTGACCAAAACGAGTTAGTCGAATTTTTCATAGAAGATTATTTGATCGCCAATACAACCTATGAGATAGCCGAACACTCTGATTATTACTTTGAAATGGGAAATTTCATTGAAAATTATGAATCCATTGCTATAGACGATGCTTTGGAAATAAGATTATACGGGGAAACCCCTACAAATTTAAACTTGTTTGATGATGAATAGATTATTGACAATTGTGATGTTGCTGGTTTTAAACAGCAGTTTTGGGCAAAAAGGAAAAATGAGTTTTGAAAGACTCAAAGCGCTAAAGATGAGCTATATAACTGAAAAAATCGGATTGACCGAAGCAGAGGAACCTGTTTTTTGGGAGATCTATGATCAATACGAAAAGAAGATATTTATCGATTGCAGAAAAAAAATTAAAAACCTGAGGAGGAATTATATGAAGTCCCAAGACAGCATTAGTGACAACGAGGCTTTAGAGGTGATTCAAAAAATTAATGAGTTGGAACAAACTGCCCTTCAACTCAAAGAAGAGCGAGACAAATCCCTGCTCGAAAAATTTTCAGCCAACCTGATCCTTAAGATGCATCACGCTGAATATTATTTTAACCGCGATATGGTTTACAAAATGAAAAAAAAAGATGATTTCAAAAAGTGATAAGTCGGGTTAGTTTTGCACCGAACATGAAATTACATCGCAACATCGCCTTGGGTATAATATCTGGATTGGAGAGCACACTTATCGATAGACGCCCTGCGTCAGATGTCATCAAAAAGTTACTCAAAAGCTGTCCCAGTTGGGGGTCAAGGGATCGGCGTATTATTGCTCGAGCTTTCTACGATATCATTCGTCAAAAAAGATTATATCAAGCCCTTACGGGATCAGAAAGTGAGGAACTTAATCTTTGGAATCTAATTGGGTGTTGGATGGTGCTCAATGACTTCCTACTCCCTGAATGGATGGAGTTCAACAATATTAATAAAGAAAGAATCAGGGTCAAAACCCCGGTTTTGGTTAAAGACAGAAAATACAAACATTCTATTCCCGACTGGTTAGATCAAATGGGTGTAGAAGCTTTTGGAGAATCTACTTGGGAAAAAGAAATCGCAGCACTCAATATTCCTGCAAATTTGATCGTCAGGGTCAATAATAATAGGACTAATGTCAAAAAACTAAAAGAGAGACTTGAAAAAAAATATAATATCATAAGTGTTATTATTCCTGACTATCCCGACGCTTTAGTCCTTGAAAAAAAACAGTCCCTTCAAGGAATAAAAGAATACCGCGAAGGTTGGTTTGAAGTTCAAGATTCCAATTCACAGAAAATCGCCCCTTGGTTACACCCTGAATCGGGTAAATATTACATTGATGCTTGTGCCGGTGCCGGGGGAAAAAGTTTACACTTGGCAGACCTGACAAAAGATTCTGCAAAAATAGTTGCCTTGGACATTTATCCTGCTAAACTGGATGAACTTCGTAAAAGATGCTTTAGAAACAAAATACAATCCGTTCAGACCATAAATGTTGATGATGAGAAAGTTCTAAAAACAGTGAAAGCAAATGCCGATGGTGTTTTGATAGATGCGCCCTGTAGTGGTTTGGGGGTTCTCAAAAGAAACCCTGACACCAAATGGAGCATGACTCCCGAACGGTTGGCTGATATAACAAAGACCCAAGAGAAATTACTTCAAACCTTCGCCCCTATGGTAAAAAAAGGAGGAAATCTCGTTTATGCAACTTGTTCTATTTTACCATTAGAAAATAAAATTCAGGTGGATAATTTTCTAGATAGTAAAGTGGGATCAAAATTTCAATTAGAAAAAGAACACACTTATTTTTCACATTTGACAGGTTTTGATGGTTTCTACTGTGCGCGATTAATCAAAAAATGTGAATAAAATGCTGAAAAGTTGTTGACTCTATATCCGATTAGGTAATTCCAAAATCATTGGAAAAAATTATTTTTGAAATAACAAAAATCCATTGATGATTTACTTTTTTGGCAAGCCCACGGAAAGCCTATACGCCGTTCAAACCACAAAAAACATAGACCCTTCAATTCAAGAAAAATTGGTTTGGCTTTTCGGTAATCAAAAATTAGTCGATAAAAAATTCCTTGAGGGCAACTTTATTGGTCCCCGAGCAACGATGATTACCCCTTGGAGCACCAATGCCGTTGAAATTACTCAAAACATGGATATTGAAGGTATTTCAAGGATAGAAATGTTTATTGCAAAAAATCCGGAAGAGGAGTTTGATCCCATGCTCTATGAGGTTTATAATGGTTTAGATCAATCCATTTTTGATATCGATGTCATTCCAGAGCCGATGACGAATATCATCAATATAGAAGCCTATAATCAAAAAGAAGGGTTGGCTTTAAGCAAACAAGAAATTATCTATTTGGAAGGATTGTCCAAAAGTTTAGGGCGACCCCTAACCGATTCGGAGGTTTTTGGTTTTTCTCAGGTCAATTCCGAACATTGCCGTCATAAAATTTTCAATGGACGTTTTGTGATTGATGGAACTGAGCTGGAAGAAAGCTTGTTCCAGATGATCAAAAAAACTTCCAAAACGAACCCCAACAGTATTGTATCTGCATATAAAGATAATGTGGCTTTCGTATCGGGTCCGGAAATAGAACAGTTTGCACCAAAAGATGGATCTGTTCCGAGTGTATATGAAACCAGCACCATCAAGAGTGTGATATCACTCAAAGCAGAAACCCACAATTTTCCAACCACCGTAGAGCCTTTCAATGGGGCTGCTACAGGCTCCGGTGGGGAAATTCGCGACCGTCTGGCGGGAGGTCAGGGTTCGCTCCCATTAGCAGGAACAGCGGTCTATATGACCCCCTACTCCAGAGTTAAGGGAGACAGGAAGTGGGAGGAGGGTTTTCCCAAAAGAAAATGGTTGTATCAAACCCCGTTGGATTTGTTGATTAAAGCATCAAATGGCGCCTCTGATTTTGGCAATAAATTTGGACAACCCCTGATTTCAGGTTCTGTTTTAACTTTTGAACATCAAGAAAAAGAACAGCGTTTGGGCTATGACAAAGTCATTATGTTGGCGGGTGGAGTTGGCTATGGAATTCAAGATCAGGCCCAAAAAAAGATGCCTAAAAGGGGTGACATGATTGTAATTTTAGGAGGTGATAATTATAGAATAGGTATGGGAGGAGCTGCAGTATCCTCTGCCAATACGGGTGCTTTCAGTAATGAAATTGAACTCAATGCTGTTCAACGATCCAACCCTGAAATGCAAAAAAGAGTGGCTAATACCATTAGGGCTTTGGTTGAAAGGTCTAATAATCCCATCATTTCAGTTCATGATCATGGAGCAGGGGGACATTTGAATTGTTTATCCGAATTGGTGGAGGATACTGGTGGTGAAATACACATCAATCAACTTCCATTAGGTGATCCAACTTTATCAGCCAAAGAGATTATAGGAAATGAATCTCAAGAACGAATGGGTCTTATATTGTCCAAAAAAGATACCCTTTTACTCAAAAAGATTTCCCAACGCGAAAGGACACCTTTATTCATTGTTGGTCAAGTTACTGGAGACCATCATTTTTCGTTTGTCAATGATAACAATGGTGAAAAACCGATTGACCTTGCTATTGAATCCTTATTTGGAGATGCCCCCAAAACTACTCTTTTGGATGAAAAGAAAAAGGTGAATTTCGATAGTCTGTCCTACGATTTCTCTAATGTTGAGGATTATTTAAAAAACGTACTCCTATTGGAATCAGTTGGTTGTAAAGACTGGCTTACAAATAAGGTAGACCGTTGTGTTACTGGTCGTGTAGCACAGCAACAAACAGTGGGTGAATTACAACTTCCATTGAGTAATTGTGGCGTGATGGCTTTGGATTACAATGGAAAACATGGGGTGGCCACTGCCATTGGTCATGCACCTGTGACGGGGCTTATCGATCCCGCCAAAGGAAGTATCAACTCGATTGCTGAATCCCTCACTAATATTGTATGGGCTCCTTTGACAGAAGGTCTAAAATCAGTTAGTTTATCAGCAAACTGGATGTGGCCTTGCAATAACCCGGGGGAAAATGATCGATTGTATTGTGCCGTAAAAGCCTGCTCGGACTTTGCCATTGATTTGGGAATAAATATTCCCACAGGCAAGGACTCATTATCAATGAAACAAAAATATAAAGAAGGTGATGTTTTGGCTCCTGGCACCGTGATCATCTCCTCGGCAGGTCAATGTGAAAATATCAAAAAAATAGTAACTCCAGTATGCATACCCAATAAAGGAATGCTCTATTATATCAATTTATCCTCACAAAAGTACGTTTTGGGCGGATCATCTTTGGGCCAAGTATTAAACAAAATAGGCTCTGAAGCGCCTGGAGTTGATAACATAGAGGTCTTTAAAAATACTTTCAATTTTGTACAAGAGTTGATTTTGAATGAAAAAATCATATCTGGTCATGATGTTTCGTCTGGAGGATTAATAACATGCTTACTAGAAATGTGCTTTCCAAGTGAAAAAGTGGGAATGGAAATTGATATGACTGTACTAAATGAAAATGATACAATTGCTTTGCTCTTTTCAGAAAATTCTGGAATAGTGCTACAAAGTGAAGTTGATCTTACTAATCATTTTGGCGAATATGAGATAGAATGTTTCCAGATAGGAAAAGTTACCCAAACAGGCAAACTAACTTTTCAAAACAATAATGATCAACTGAATTTGGATGTCGCTGAGTATCGTGATCTATGGTTTTCCACCTCTGCAGCACTAGATGCAAAGCAAAATAATTGCGCAGAAGAAAGGTTCGCTAATTATAAAATAGTACCACTAAAATTCAATTTTCCTTCCTCGTTTAATGGAAAATTATCTCCATCGAACAATCCTAAAATTAAAGCAGCCATCATCAGAGAAAAAGGGAGTAATTCTGAGAGAGAAATGGCTTATGCCATGTATTCAGCAGGTTTTGAAGTTTATGATATTCATATGACTGACTTAATTGAAGGAAGGAAAACCCTTGAAGAATTTAAATTTATTGCGGCAGTGGGCGGTTTTTCAAATTCAGATGTGTTGGGCTCTGCTAAAGGTTGGGCAGGTGCTTTCCTATATAATCCTAGGGCCAAAAAAAGCCTGGATGATTTTTTTGCTAGGGAAGACACCCTATCATTGGGTGTTTGTAATGGCTGTCAATTGTTCGTTGAATTGGGAATGATTACTCCAACTCACAAAGAGCTTCCAAAAATGAATCACAACACTTCGGGAAAATTTGAATGTCAATTTACAGCAGTAAACATTGGTTCATCTTCCTCAATAATGTTAAGAGGATTAGAGGGATCTACTCTTGGAATTTGGGCTGCCCATGGTGAGGGAAAATTTCACTTACCAATGGATGAATCCCAATACCAAATTCCAGGGAAATACCATAAAGCCATCTACCCTGCTAATCCAAACGGTTCTGATTACAATGCTGCCATGCTGTGCAGTGATGACGGAAGACACTTGGTCATGATGCCTCACCTAGAACGTTCAACATTTCCATGGAATTGGGCTCATTATCCAAAAGACAGAAGCGATGAATTTTCTCCTTGGATCATAGGTTTTGAGAATGCAAAGCGTTGGCTTGAAACGAAATGAGAATTTATTTTTTATTCACCAAAGTTTACTAAATTGGGTAAAAAGATAATAATGACGCCTTCAAGGATCTTTGATATTTTGAGTATCCAAAGGAGAAAGAAACCTTTAGACAGATGTCTTAACGATAAAAAAAATGGAAAGTGGGAAACCCTATCGACTCAAAAATATTATGAATCAGCCAATTTAATTAGCGCTGCCTTCATCGAAATTGGAATAAAACCGCAAGATAAAATTGCACTAATTTCAAGTAATAATAGATCGGAATGGTCTATTATTGACATGGCCATTCTTCAGCTAGGAGCTATTACAGTTCCACTATATCCCAATATCAGTTCCAATGATTATAAATATATTCTCAATCATTCCGAGAGTGTATACTGTTTTGTTTCGGATCAACATATTTATGATAAAGTTTTTTCAATTAAATCGGAAGTTAAAATGCTAAAAGAAATATACACTTTTGATGTGATTGAGGGCAGTAAAAACTGGTCGGAGCTTTTATCGATTGGAAAAAAGACTTGGAATAAAAAAAAAATTGAGGAGGTTAAATCAAATGTAGAGTCTGACTCCATTGCGACAATCATCTATACTTCAGGAACTACTGGAGTTCCGAAAGGCGTAATGCTAAGCCATGACAATATTGTATCAAATGTGATCTCGGCTACCAAAAAATTTCCTTTTGAAAACACTAACCAAAAAGCATTAAGTTTCCTACCACTTTGCCATATTTTTGAAAGAACTTTTATCTACGGTTATCTTTTCAATGATATTGAAGTATATTTTGCTGAGTCTTTAGATACAATTAGTGAAAATTTAAAAGAGGTTAAGCCTAATTTTATGACAGCTGTCCCTAGACTTCTCGAGAAGGTCTATGATAAAATATATGCTAAAGGTAATGAGTTAAAAGGTCTTAAAAAATCACTTTATTTCTGGGCCGTTGAAGTAGGACTAAAATATGATCCGTACGACAGATCGGACTTTATTTATAACATAAAACATTGGATCGCAAAAAAACTTATTCTTTCAAAGTGGAAAATGGCATTAGGAGGAAATTTAGAAATTATTTGTTCTGGAAGTGCACCACTCCAACCAAGATTGGCAAGGGTTTTTGCTGCTGCCGGCATGACCATTGTTGAGGCCTATGGTTTGACAGAAACTTCTCCTGCAATATCAGTGAATGATCTTAGGAACAGAGGGTTAAAAATTGGTACAGTAGGAAAAATTATTGAAGGTGTTGAGGTTCTTATTGCTGCCGATGGCGAAATTCTTTGTAAAGGACCGAACGTGATGAAAGGTTACTTTAAAGACCCTGAGCAAACCCTTAAGGTGATGGAGGGTGATTACTTCAAAACAGGCGATATTGGAATGCTCGATGAACAGGGATTTCTAAAAATTACTGATCGTAAAAAACAGATGTTTAAAACCTCAGGAGGTAAATATATCGCACCTCAAGTGATAGAAAACCAATTGAAACAATCACTATTAATCGAACAGATTGTTGTTGTAGGGGAAGGAAAAAATATGCCATCTGCATTGATACAACCATGTTTTGAGCAAGCATTAATATGGTTTAAGGAACAGGGAATTACATGTAAAGACGATCAATATTCCATATGTGAAAATGAAAAATTATTAGAAAAAATCTATGATGAAATCAGGATGCATAATCAGAAATTCGGTAAATGGGAGCAAGTAAAAGCAATCAGGCTAACTCCAGAAATTTGGTCTGTAGAGGAAGGGCACCTTACACCTACCATGAAAGTTAAGAGAAAGGTCATAATAGAGAAGTATCAATATCTGATAAATGATATTTATTCTTAATTTTTTTTAGATGATTTTATTATGCATGCATAATATGTTTTAATATATTTGTTAAGTTTTGAAAATAAATGAGAAAAAAAACAATTGACGCAGTACTACGTTCCTCCTGGAATGCAGTGAGTAAAATGTATAATAGAGAAGCCTCTAAATTTGATTCGACAATGGCCACGGGATTTGCGCTATTAAATATTGAAGCAGAGGGAACGCCTTCTAGCTCTTTGGGTCCGAAGTTGGGTATGGAACCGACTAGTTTGTCTCGTTTACTGAAAAGTATGGAAAATAAAAAATTGATTAAACGTGTTCAAAATCCCTCAGATGGCAGAAGCATACTCATTTTTTTAACACCATTTGGAAAAGAAAAAAGAGATGATTCTAGGTCAGTGGTATTAAATTTTAATAAAGTTATTGAGAATGAATTATCTGACATTCAGATCAAACATTTTTTAGAGGTGACAGAATGTATAATGAAAAAAAGTAAAGAATTTAAACAATATTAATTAAATATTTAGAGCTAATGGAACTTTCAACCAATAAGCTAATCAAAGGCGGGGAGTTTATCATTAAGGATTCAAGCCCCGAGGACGTTTTTACTCCTGAAGATTTTTCGGACGAACAAATAATGATGAAAGAAAGCGTTCAAGAATTTATTGATCGTGAGATTTGGCCGAACAAAGAACGTTTTGAAAAAAAGGATTACGAATTCACAAAATTATGTATGCAAAAAGCCGGTGAGCTTGGTTTTCTTGGTGTTTCAGTCCCAGAAAGTTACGGGGGAATGGGTATGGGTTTTGTATCTACGATGTTGGTTTGTGATTACATTTCAGGTGCAACTGGATCTTTTTCGACAGCTTTTGGAGCCCATACAGGTATAGGAACCATGCCAATAGTGCTTTATGGAACTGAAGAACAAAAACAAAAGTATGTTCCAAAGCTGGCAAGTGGGGAATGGTTTGGCGCTTATTGTCTTACAGAACCGGGAGCAGGATCAGATGCTAATTCAGGAAAAACAAAAGCAGTGCTTTCAGTTGATGGAAGTCACTACTTGATTTCAGGTCAAAAAATGTGGATTTCTAATGCTGGTTTTGCTAATGTATTCATCGTTTTTGCAAGAATTGAAAACGATAAAAACATTACAGGGTTTATTGTACCAAATGATCCAAATAATGGAATTTCATTTGGAGATGAAGAGAATAAATTAGGAATCCACTCCTCGTCAACCCGTCAAGTATTTTTTAACGAAACAAAAGTTCCCGTTGATCAAATGTTGTCAGAACGAGAAAATGGTTTTAAGATTGCAATGAACGCTCTTAATGTGGGGCGAATAAAATTGGGTGTTGCATGTTTGGATGCCCAAAGAAGAGTAATAAATAACTCAGTTAAGTATGCTAATGATCGAGTTCAATTTAACAAACCCATTTCTGAGTTTGGTGCTATCAAAGAAAAAATTGCTAGAATGGCTACCTCATGCTATGTTGGGGAATCTGCGAATTACCGTGCTGCTCACGATATCGAATTGAAAATAAATAGTTTGCGCCAAAATGGATTAAAAAATGATAAAGCAGAATTAAAGGGAGTTGAAGAATTTGCTATTGAATGTTCAATAATTAAGGTAGCAACTTCTGAAGATATTCAGAACTGTGCTGATGATGGCATTCAAATCTATGGAGGAATGGGCTTCTCAGCTGATACTCCAATGGAGTCTGCATGGAGAGATGCTCGAATTGGTAGAATTTATGAAGGCACAAATGAGATTAATAGAATGTTGTTAGTTGGAATGCTTTTTAAAAAATCTTTAAAAGGAGAATTAGATTTGATGAGTGCAGTAATGAGAGCTACTAGTGAAATATCTGAGGGAGCATTTGAAGAAAAAGTTGAAATTGATCAAATTCTTTTTACAGAAAAACAAAAAATTAAAAACTTAAAAAAGGTTTTTTTGATTATCGCAGGTCATGCCTTTCAAAAATATGGGCAGGATTTGGATAAGAATCAACAAATTCTTATTGGATTGTCAAATATCATGATTGAAATCTACTTCAGTGAATCAGCAATATTAAGGACAATTAAAAATAACAATTCAGGGATAAACGTAGAAAATCAGATCAATATGACTAGACTTTATGTTTTCGAGGCTGTAGAAATTGCATTAAAAGGTTCAAAGGAAATTATTGCTAATATTGCTAAAGAAAATGAACAAATAAATTTAATGAAAAGTATAGATCGTTTATGCAAATATGAAGAAATACCAGATATAATTGATTTAAAAAAACGAGTAGCAAATAGGGTTATTGCAGAAAACTCTTATTGTTTTTGATAAATGATACTATCTATAATTATACCAGATTTATAAACAACTTTTTGCTTTAATTTCCCGTCTGAATCATAATCTATCCACTCTCCATCTCTTCTCCCGTTAAAATCGAAGTATATAATTTTTCTTGGATTACCATTTGAAAAATAAAACTCACTTGCTCCTGTCATGGCACCTCTTTTAAAAAAATTTTTTTCCTTTAAATTTCCATTTCGCCAATTTAAAATTCTTTCACCTTCCATCAATCCATTTTTATAATGAAATTCCTCCATTAATAAATTATTATCATAAAATTTAGAGTATTTACCATCTAAGAT
>JAYPMF010000015.1:0-3890 GCA_038129785.1 Flavobacteriaceae bacterium | reverse complement strand
CTTGAGTAATATTCAACATACAGTCCATCAATTTTTCCTTCTTTTACAGAAAATGATAATATCTCATTGTTATCTTGAATTTTTTTTACTAAACCGGTTAACAAACTACCATTGTTAAAATAAGTAGAGTCTCTTGAAGTCCTTATAATCTCGACTTCATCATATGAAATTATATCTAATCTGTCGGTACAAGATAATAGTATCAGGCTTAATAAAAATGTTAGCAAATTTCTATTAATCATAGTATATTTTTAAACCCATTCGAAATTATTTTTTGAACATTCTAATCATAAATATATACTAAAAATAAATTCTTAATTTTTTGATAAACAATATCTTTGTTAATTAAGCGTTATATTTACGATAGAACAAATTTAGTGGGTTCAATTTTCAACAAATTCAGGTTTATACTAACCGTAGTTTTTTTGTCGGTAACATCTTTATATTCTCAGATGACAGCGGACATTAACTTTGATGATGTTATCATCTTAGGTGATACACCACCCTATGAATTTTGTCAAGGAGCGATTCCTGCTTTTGAAATTCAAATGGGGGTTAAAGCTGGTTCTACAACACTTACCTTAAATGCCACAAATACACTGGAATTCACCGCTATCGGATCTGGATCCAATAACTTTACATTAACCATAACAAATGTTATTAATTTACTTAGTGGCAATGAAGTAACAACGGGGCCCAATTCAAATCAATATCGATGGCCAACTGCAGGTCCCAACGCAATTCAACTAATAAATCCGGGTATTACTGATATAGTTTTTAAAGTTTTTCTTAATTCCGCTCAATATTCTGATCCAGATAATCCAGATGCTGCAATTTCCTCTCTAACAATAACCGTAAACTCAAATCCACCCCAAGTAAATATTGACACCTCCCAAGGACCATTTGATGGTTTTAGAAATATTACAGTTTGTCAAGGAGATAACTTAACACTTATTGCTGATCCTGGTTATACAAATTATGAGTTTCAAAGGCGTCCAAATGGTCTTCTGAATTTTATCTCACAAGGTGTCTCTAATCAAAATACGATTACTCTTTCAAATATTAATGCTGGGGGGGAAGATATATTAGTCACCAGTTACAATGGTGATTGTGCGCAAAATTCTCAAATTTTTAGAATTAATGTAACTGGAATTCCAAATATAACTCTAAATGCTCCGTCTGATACAGCATGTTCAGGAGGAAATATTGAATTTTTTGCCACGGGTTCTGGAGCTTGGTATGAGTTTCTTGTAAATTCTGGTGGAGTTATTACTTCTCAACAATCATCGACCTCTGATACATGGAGTTCCACTATTTTGAATAATCAAGATGAAGTAATAGTGAGAAATTATACAACCTCTGCAACGACTTGTTATGCAAGTGACTCTGTTGATGTTTATATCAATTCATTCTCTGGCACTGATGACATCTCTGGGGATCAAATAGTTTGCGCCGGGAATATACCAGGTGAGTTATTAAGCAATGATGAATCAACTGCAGATAGAAATTCGGATGGATCCGGTGCAATCGTAAACTATTATTGGGAAAGCAATGAAGGCTCTGGCTGGAGTGGGCCATTGGCTGGGTCGAACAGTTCAACTTTTCAACCATCAGCTGTAACAACAACCACATCATTTAGAAGAGTTTTGAGAAGTCAATTTAGAGGCTCGGATTGTACAAACATATCTGATACAGTCACCATAACAGTAACCCCAGGACCTTCAATAACTGGATTCTCAAAAACCAGTGGTGATAACCCTACAACCATTTGTGAGGGAGATATACCAACATTTACCGTTACGACAACTGGAGTCTCTAGCCCAAGTTTTAGATTTTATCACCAGGGAAATCCAATAAGTAATTTAATAACAGGTTCCACAACAGCATCTCATACGGTCACAAGCACTATTGATTTAGATGATTTAGACGAAATTAGGATCGAAGTATATGCTAATCCTGATGGAACAGGATGCACCGTGTCTCAATCGATTAATTTAAGAGTTAATGAATTTGACGCTACCTTAAATAGCATTATTGGCAATCAGATTGTATGTAATGATGATTCTATCACTGAAATAAGTGACAATACCTCTCCCACGGCACCAGGTGTAATAACTGTTAAATGGTATTCAAGCCCTTCAGGTTTAGTTACTCCTATATGGTCCCCATTAGCTGGAAATAATCCAGATTTTACACCCCTTACAATTACAGGTGATACTGATTTTCAAAGGGTACTAGAGTCTAATCTAGGGGGTAAAATTTGTTACAGTTATTCAAATATCATTACTAAAGAAGATGTTGAGATTAATGCTGATCTGGTTTCTAATGATTTATCATCAAATCCAATTAATGATTTAATCTGTGAGGGTGAAACAATTTTATTTGATGCTGGTGCATCTACTGGTGCTAGTGGATATCAATTTAGTTACAAAGGTGTTCCTATAGGAGCATTTTCATCCAACACAACAATTACATTTAATGGATTTTCAGATGGTGAGGAATTTTCTGTAACTGTATCAGAAAATGCTGATGGATCAGGCTGCACCTCGACTGCAACTGTTACTATCAGAGTCAATTCTTTTACTGGCTCCCACACTCTTACTGATTCGCAGACAATCTGTCTTGGAGATAATACAAGTCAGATAAATCCAACAAATACTCCAACACCAACAATTTTAACCGCTGTTGCGACCTACCAGTGGCAAAGAAGAGATTTTGGTTCTTTAACTTGGTATAACATTGCTGGAGCTGCAGCTCAACTACCAAGCTATACACCACCTGCTGGAGCTGTTACTCAGACAACTTTTTATAAAAGAATTATTACATTTACTCAATCCTCAACTGCATGTAGTACTCAAACGGCTTTATTTGAGTCATCCGTTCATACTGTTAACGTAGGTATTCATCCTGGTGGAAATCTCATTGCATCTACAACATCAATTTGTACAGGCGATTCGGTTAATTTTACTGCTTCAGGTCCAGCAGGAGCAAATTACACATTTTATGTAGGTGCAGCGCTGGCAAAACCAAAAAGCTCTTCTACTACATTTACATCAAATAGCCTCAATAATGGAGAAGTTGTATCAGTTGTTATAGAGGATACTGCTGGGAGTGGTTGTGAATTTACTCCCCCAGGAATCCCAGTTGTGGTTACTGATTATCCTGTCGCATCTTTAACATCAACAAGTGTGACACTTTCAACAATTTGTGATGGGGATACGCCAACATTTGAAGCTACTTTCACTCCGGGTGCTACATACCAATTTTATATCGAAGGAATTCCTGTTTCCTCAGGTGCAGTCTCTGGAAATTATCTTCTAACCTCTTTGGTTACAAGAACTTTAGAACACAATGATATCATTGGTGTAGAAATAACAAATTCAAACGGATGTTCTAGCTCAGCTACCATTACTTTGAGTGTTAATGCATTTATAGGCTCAGATGTAATTACTACAACTACCACAAGTTACTGCTCAGGAGCTGACCCAACTATTATTACTGAAGACAACAGTTCATCTGGATTAAATGGTGGAGATATTACTTATCGCTGGCAGACCAGAACATCAAGTCCTGTTGCGACAGCATGGCAATTTACAAATCTGCCGGCTACAGTTACTCCTCACTATAATCCACCTATTTTAGCTGATGGAGTTCATCATTTTAGAAGAGTAACATTTAATGAATTAAATACTGTTTCATGTACTAACAACGTATTAAGTAATGTTGTAACAATAACTGTTGGCAGTGGATCAGCTCCGTCTCTCACTGTAACACTGACTAATACAGTAACTTCCAACCAAGTCACAAGTGGAGCAGTATGTGATGGTGAGGGAATCATAGTAGATGCATCTGGCTCGACAGGAAACGGTTACGAATTTATTTTAAATACT
>JAYPMF010000014.1:18969-23613 GCA_038129785.1 Flavobacteriaceae bacterium | reverse complement strand
TCATCACCTCAAAACACCATGACGGATTTGCACTTTGGGATTCTAATGTTTCAGAATATGATATAGTAGACTTTGCTCCCTTCGGTAAAGACATTTTAAAGTCTTTATCACGGGCCTGTAAAGCCGAGGGAATAAGATTTGGTTTATACCACTCTATTATGGATTGGCACCATCCCCTGGCACAAGCCAATAGTGAACCAAAATATGATTACCAAAACCATCCAAATCAAGAATTTCCCCTGTTCGTTGAAAATTACCTCAAACCCCAACTCAAAGAATTGATTGATAACTATGATCCAGATATTCTATGGTTTGACGGAGAATGGATCAATGATTTTACTCATGAGATGGGATTGGATTTATATCAATACGTGAGAACTCTAAAACCCAGTATCATTGTCAATAATAGAGTGGACAAAGGAAGAAAAGGGATGGCAGGAATGAATCGAAAAGATCAGAGATATGCTGGTGATTTTGGAACACCCGAGCAAGAAATTTTGGAAGGCACCGCCACAATGGATTGGGAATCGTGCATGACGATGAATGATACATGGGGTTATAAGTCTTTTGACCACAATTGGAAATCCGATGAGGTGTTAATTCATAACCTTGTGGACATCACAGCCAAAGGGGGTAACTACCTTTTAAATGTAGGTCCAAACTCTGAAGGATTGATTCCAGAGAGCAGTATCAAACGTTTGGAAAAAATGGGACAATGGCTTGAAGTTAATGGAGAAGCTATCTATGCCACTCAAAAACTAAACAAAGTTTTTAAACAAGGTGAAAATATTCGGTTTACCAAAAAGAAAAATAAGTCAAATTATTACGTTATAGTTTTTGAGCAACCTGAAAATGAATTGAACGTTCATCATATCCAACCCTATGAAAATACTAGAGTCCAACTATTAGGTTATAAAAAAGATTTGTCTTGGACCTATGAAGAAGAATCCGGGTTAAAAATTCAAATTCCTGAGGACATACCTGGTGAGATAGCATGGACATTTAAAATCAACGGTAAAGAAATATAACTAAACATATGAGAATCGATTCCCATCAACATTTTTGGCAGTTTGATCCAGTTAGAGACTCATGGATCGATTCTTCAATGGAAAAAATCGCTAAAGATTTTGAACCCAAAGACTTGAAACCACTTCTCGAACAATCTAAAATAGACGGTTGCGTGGCTGTTCAGGCTGACCAATCTGAAACCGAAAACGAATTTCTCCTGAAATTAGCCGAACATAATCCCTTTGTTAAGGGTGTAGTAGGTTGGGTAGACTTATCTTCCAATGACCTTTTAGAACGGCTCGATTTTTATTCAAATAATAAGCTATTCAAAGGAGTAAGACATATCCTTCAAGCAGAAAAAAAAGGTTTTATGTTACAAGATTCCTTTTTGAAAGGTATTGCTCAACTAAAGGATTTTAATTTAACTTACGACATTTTGATATATCCTCATCAACTTCAAGAAGCTACGACTTTGGTTGAAAAGAATCCTGAACAAGCTTTTGTTTTAGATCATTTAGCTAAGCCATACATTAAAGATCAAAAAATTGAACGATGGGCATCTGACATCAAACAATTGGCCAAAAATAAAAATGTTTATTGTAAGGTCTCTGGGATTATTACTGAGGCTGATTGGAACCACTGGCAAGCTAAAGATTTTGAAAAATACCTGTCGGTAGCTCTGGAGGCATTTGGCTCGGACCGATTAATGTTTGGTTCAGATTGGCCCGTTTGTTTATTGGCCGGAAGCTATCAACATGTGGTAAAGATCATTGATCTATTTATTGAGGAACTGAGTCCAGACAAACAAAATAAAATTATGGGAGAAAATGCAATCAATTTTTATAAGCTATAAAAAATGGATTTAAATCTTCAAGATAAAATAATCATCGTAACTGGTGGATCAAAAGGAATCGGTCACGCCATAACTAATTTATTAGCAGAAGAAAAGGCTATCCCATTTATTGTGAGTAGAGATGAAAAGACCATCCAAGAAACTATTGAAAAAATTGAAAAAAAGGGGGGCAGGTGTTCTTATGCACTGGCAGAACTAACAGATCCCCAACAAGGAAAACAGGCGGTGGAAAAGGCCATTTCTGAATTTGGTTCAGTTCATGGCCTGGTAAATAACGCCGGAGTCAATGACGGCGTAGGTCTTGAAAATGGAGATACAGAGCAATTTGTCAATTCTTTAAATAAAAACCTCGTTCATTATTATGTTATGGCACAGGCTTGCTTGCCATATCTAAAAGTAAATAAAGGTTCTATAGTCAATATCGGTTCAAAGGTTTCTCTCACTGGCCAAGGGGGAACATCAGCCTATGCTGCCGCCTGTGGCGGAAGAAATGCCCTAACTCGTGAATGGGCAGTTGAATTGCTCCCTCATTCAATACGAGTCAATGCTGTTATTGTGGCCGAGAGTTATACTCCACTTTACAAAAAATGGATTAATACCTTCCCAAATCCAAAAGAAAAATTAAATCAAATCGAATCTAAAATTCCTCTAGAAAAAAGAATGACCACACCAGAAGAAATTGCCGATACGGTAGCTTTCTTACTTTCAGAAAAATCCAGTCATACTACCGGACAATTACTGCATGTAGATGGTGGTTATGTTCATTTAGATAGATCACTAATTCCTTAATAATGAAAAAAACTGTTGTATCAAAACAAGTCTTACTGCCATTTATTCTTATTACCTCACTATTTGCCCTATGGGGTTTTGCTAATGCAGTGACCGATCCTATGGTTCAGGCTTTCAAAAAGGTACTGGAATTATCAAATTCTCAGGCTGCTTGGGTACAAATGGCTTTTTACGGGGGTTATTTTTGTATGGCCCTACCTGCAGCGCTGTTTGTTAGGAAATACTCATACAAAGTAGGAGTACTAATTGGTTTAGCACTTTATGCTAGCGGTGCCTTACTTTTCTATCCTGCTGCTATCACAGAGCAGTTTTGGTTTTTCTGTTTCGGATTATATATATTAACTTTTGGACTAGCTTTTTTAGAAACAACTGCTAATCCATATATTTTGGCTATGGGTGATAAGGCCACTGCTACTCAGCGTCTAAACCTTGCTCAAGCCTTTAATCCATTGGGACTTATTCTTGGGCTTTTGGTTGCCCAACAATTTGTGTTAAAAAAATTACAGTCTGATAATATTTCCGATTTCAGCACCCTGGATAGTGCGAAAAAAATAATGATTAGAACTGCTGATTTAATGGTTATTAGGGATCCCTATGTCATTTTGGGATTAGTTGTAATAGGTGTATTTGTATTAATTGCAGTTTCTAAAATGCCTCAGGCCAAAGACGATGGAGAAATGGCACCACTAAGTTCTACTTTTAAGAGCCTTTTTCAAAATGTAAATTATCGCAACGGAGTAATCTCACAGGTTCTTTATGTGGGAGCTCAGATTATGTGCTGGACATACATCTATCAGTACGCAGAGGCTATTAATATTTCAAGTGAAAATGCAGCTAACTATCAATTCATATGTTTTATTGTTTTCTTGATCGGTAGGGCCATTGGCACCTATCTGCTTAGATATATCAATTCGGGAAAACTTCTTTTACAATTTGCTATAATGGCAGGAGTTTGTGTTTTGGGAACAGTTTTAATTGAAGGAATTTTAGGGCTTTATGCTTTGGTAGGTATATCTTTTTTTATGTCACTAATGTTTCCCACTATTTATGGAATTGCACTAGAGGAATTAGACGAAAAAGAATCCAAAATAGGCGCTGCAGGCTTGGTTATGGCTATTGTAGGGGGTGCACTAATGCCAAAGCTACAGGGAATGGTCATTGATCTTGGGGGAAGTGGTGTCAATGATATTCGAATCATTGGAGTCTCTGAAGTTAATTTTTCTTTCCTGTTGCCTTTGCTGTGTTTTGTATTCATAGCATATTATGGGTGGAGGGTAGCAAATCAATCATGATATGAAAAGATATTGTTTAGCATTAGACTTGGTCAACGACCCTGCTATGATTAGTCAATACATTGAACACCACAAGGCGGTTTGGCCGGAAATTACAGATAGTATTAAGAAGAGTGGAATCATAGATATGCAAATTTTCAATGTTGCTAATCGACTTTTTATGGTTATAGAAGTTGAAGAGGGTTTCAGCTTTGAAAAGAAAAACAAAATGGATAATCATAATCCTTATGTAATCAAATGGGAAGAATTGATGTCTACTTATCAAAAAACATTACCTAACGCTTTGCCAGGAGAAAAGTGGATTTTGATGGAAAAAGTTTTTGATCTCAATAGCCAATAGAAAATGATTCGTCTTTTTTGTGTTTTTTTGTCTGCCCTTTTGATCGTTTGTAATTCGGTACCTACAAAATCATCAGAGAAATATTTACCCAACATTTTATTTTTATTCGCAGATGACTATACATATGATGCTATCCATGCTCTAGGTAATAGTATCATTGAAACACCTAATTTGGATCGACTAATTCGCAACGGTACTCATTTTACTAATGTGTTTAATATGGGTGGATGGAATGGGGCTGTTTGTGTGGCTTCAAGATCCATGATCATCACCGGTAAAACCATTTGGGATGCGAAATCAATCAGTGATCAATGGAGTAAAAAAGAAAACTTAGAAGCTGCTCAACAAAGCTGGGGTAAGCT
>JAYPMF010000014.1:16038-18959 GCA_038129785.1 Flavobacteriaceae bacterium | reverse complement strand
ATCAAACCTATATGACTGGTAAATGGCATGTATCAATTAATCCTCATGAAGTTTTTCAAACGATTAGAAATGTTCGACCCGGCATGCCAAGAGATTTCTTTAAAAAAGAAAATCGAAAGGGCTATGATCGACCGAAGGAAGGACAAGCAGATCTTTGGAGGGCTTCCGATTCTCTCAATGGCGGGTTTTGGGAAGGAGGAAAACATTGGAGTGAGGTAATTAAAGACGATGCTTTAGATTTTTTAAAACATGCAGATAGTGAGGTGGCTCCTTTTTTCATGTATTTAGCTTTCAATGCGCCCCATGATCCACGCCAGTCTCCTCAATCTTTTTTGGATCGTTATCCACTCAACACTATACCATTGCCTGAAAATTGGCTTCCTGAATACCCATTTAAAGATGCCATAGGGAATCCAAAAACTCTGAGAGATGAGGCATTAGCTCCATTTCCAAGAACTCCCTATGCTATCAAAACTCACATTAAAGAATACTATGCCATTATTTCCCATTTAGATGAACAAATAGGAAAAATTTTAGATTCATTGGAAGCATCAGGCAAGGCAGATAATACATATATTTTTTTTACAAGTGATCATGGGTTGTCTGTTGGCAAGCACGGCCTTTTAGGTAAACAAAGTATGTTTGATCACAGTATTAGGGTTCCTTTGATTATGACTGGACCAGACATCCCACGGGGTAAAAGTATTGATCATGAAATTTATTTACAAGATATCATGGCCACTACTTTAGAGTTGGCAGATGTAACCACATCCGATTCAATTGACTTCAAAAGCTTTCTGAATTTGGCTAAAGGAAAAGATAAAAAACCACTCTATCCCGAGGGAATTTATGGAGCTTACATGAATTACCAGCGAATGATAAGGAAAGACAACTTTAAACTTTTAGTTTACCCAAAGATAAATAAAGTCCTATTATTTGATTTAAAAAATGACCCTCATGAAATGAATGATTTATCAAATGATTCAAGATATTCAGAGAAAATTAAAATAATGTTTAGAGACTTAATTAATCTTCAGATTAAAATGAAAGACACTCTTAATCTTTCACACATTTCAATAAAGATCTAAATATGTAAAATTCCCGAAAATCGGTATATTTGAATTTTAATTTAAAAAAAACAAAAACATACTGATGCTCAGACCCTTAACAAGTCTAATACTTTTTTTTGTAAGTTTTTTAATGTTTGGAAACTCAACATCAGCACCAGTAGTTTCTCTGCATATTGATGCTAATAATCTAGAGTCTTATAATGAAAATTTAAATCCTTCTACAATTTTTGATCTTAGTGGTAGTGAAAATCATTTAAAATTTAATGGAGATGTCATATTTGTAAGTGACCCTAATGAATTCAATTACTTTGAATTCGATGGTTCCAGCGATTATTTATCTCTTGTTGACACCAACAATAACTTTAATAACGATCCAAATGTTGACGGTAACTACACTATTCATATGAAAGTGAAAATACCTAATGATTCCCAGTTTGGAAATATGATTTCATTAGGAAGAGGCGGGTCTTCATTTAACGGTGAATTTATTTTTTACAATACATCTGATGGAAAAATTGGTTTTTGGGATTATTACACATCCAATGGTGGAATGGGATTTAGAGAGGGTAATGAAAATGTAAGATCAAATTCCTCTATTATAGATGATAGTTGGAAAAATATAACTTTTGTTAAATCTGGAATAACTGGAAAGTATTTTATTGATGGGGAGCTTGACAGAACTGTTACAGGAGATAACAATATCACCTATACAAATTCTAAATATCTATATGTAGGTGCGGATGTCAGGGATAGTAACGATTGGTTTAAGGGAAAAATATCTCTTATAAAAATATTTAATGATGCTTTAAGTGAAGATCAGGTATCTTCTTTATCTTCAATGGTAACCCCCACAAACTACTTAAACTTTAATGGTGGTAATATTTCAGTTCCAAACAATTCAATTATAGATCTTGGTGATAACGACGATTTTACTCTAGAGGCTTGGATAAAAATTATTGAAAGTCCCGATTCAGGATCTTCAGATGGAAACCACTCCTCGGCGAACAGAAACTATATTTTTGAAAGAAAAAATGACTGGAGTTTATATACTGTAAATATCGATGGGCAAGTCTATTTGTCTGGAAGGTTAAGACTTGACTACTCTGGTCAATGGCCTGGGGTACAAACAACTGAACCGCTTGAAATCAACCGTTGGTATCATGTTGCTTTTACAAATCAACTTGATGGTTCATCTGGAGTTCAAAAACTGATAATTGACGGAGAAGAGAAAAAAACAAATAATTACACTAAAACTACCGGTGCTGGACTTACTAATACTTCAAATAAAATAGGTATTGGGGCAAGTCTTTGGAATGATACTCCAAGTAATCAATTCAAAGGAAGTATTGCTGATCCTAGGATTTGGAAAACAGCGAGGAGCACTCAGGAAATTCAATCTTCGATGGCATCAACCATTGAACCAAATGAGAATTTATTACTTAATTACAAGCTAGATGAAGGCAGCGGGTCATCCATTGTAAAAAACAACTCTGCTTCAGAGTTAGATGGATCATTGATTGGAGTTGAAGGAAATGATTTCACTTGGGGCACTACTTCATCAAATTCTCAGAGTAATCTACTTTTTCACTATGATTTTTCAGATACTGATACACATAACCTAAATCAAAATCCACAAACTATTTCAGATTTATCCTATAATAATAATGATGGAGTTGTGAACAACTCCAATTCGATATTTTATGATAGTGTGGAAAATGCTTTCCGATTTCAAGGAAATTCAGGAATTGGAATTACTAACCTCAACTATATTTCCGGTGATTCTGATCAACTAGAAAATTTCACAATTCAAGCAAAAATTAAAGCCTCCTCTGAGGGTGACAATGCAAAACA
>JAYPMF010000014.1:0-16028 GCA_038129785.1 Flavobacteriaceae bacterium | reverse complement strand
GAATTATCCTTTCTTTTGATAGGAGTTCTGTTTTCAGGTTTGGAATTAGTAGCGATGCTAACTCAATCAAATCTAATGCCACGGGTAAACTTACGCTACATTTTACAAATTCTGATGGTACACATGATAAGTACGATGCGGGATACCCAGGCAATTTAAAGGACGACCAATGGCATGATGTGATGATTCATTTTAAGGCCAATACACCATATGGTCTAAAGTATTATGTTGATGGAGTTAATACTTACTCTGATCCAAACATTTATGCTCCAATTAGTAATCAAACCACATCTGAGACCCCCAGATATGGTATTGTTGGAAACGCAAGTGAGGCAGCAACTCCTTCGGGAAATATGAGCCCAAATGACCCATTTATAGGATGGATTAGAGAAATAAAAATGACCGAAAATTATGAGACACAGATACCAACTGATACTATCCCTCCTTCAGTTATTGTCACATCAAACAAATATGACTATGCATTTAAACACAACGAACAAATTACAATTACTGCAATTTTTTCTGAGGAAATAGCCTCAAATCCAACAATTAGTTTTTCCGGAGTTGTTTCAGATGTTTTACTTACTGCCACTGAAACTCCATCTGTTTGGGTATATAATTGGACCGTTCCCAATATTGACGATGCATTTGTCTCTGTTACTGTCTCAGGAACTGATTTAGCTGGAAACAATTTAGGTGAGGTCAATGATCTTAAAATTCTTATTGACAATTCAAATCCAACAGTTGAGCTCTCCCACGATTTTTCTAAAAATATTTTCAATAAAATTAGAAGTAATGAATCGGTTACTATCGAAGCTATTTTTTCAGAGCCAATGTCATTTTACCCAAACCCTCCCAAAATAATTATCAATGGTGAATCAAATGATTTAATTTTCGAAACAATAAGTAGTACAACAGCATCTGAGCAGTCCGTTGAGTTTTTCTCCAGTCTTGCATCTGATACACTTAGTGGAGTTGTAACTAGCACAGAAACATATGATATCAGTTCTACATTAGACTTTCAGGATAGCTTAATGAGTGATATTTTAAATGAAACCTTAAGCTCGAGATTCTTCTACGTTTGGACTTCTACCTATACCTCCTCGATAGTAACAATTTCAGTTTCAGGTAATGATTTAGCTGGAAATAGCTATTTAGGTACAGATTCAATTACTTTTTACATCGATAACGAGGCTCCAACTGTTATTTTGACTGATACAGATGAAAATGATATCATTTCATCATCAGACATTGTTACTATAACTGCAAACTTTTCTGAAACAGTTTCCGGTACCCCAAGTATCAGTATATCAGGAGTTGATTTGAATCAACCTATGGTTCAAACCAGCTCTAACTCGATATGGACTTATTCTTTACAAGTAACATCGACCTCAGTAAGTATCGTAACTATTAATGTTTCGGCCACAGATATGGCAGGAAATGATTTGGTTAATCAAGAACATATACGTTTTGTAATTGACAATGAACCTCCTTTAATCACAATAAGTGATAATGATGATGGAGATGGAGTTCTGATAAAAGGCCAATCACTCGATTTTTATTTTACAACAAATGAAGAGTTATTAAACCCTCCAACTTTACATGAAAAAAGTATAAGATATTATGATTCGAATGGGAATGAATTTTCAAATGAAACTGATGAAGATCTTGTAATTGCTGATTTGACAGATCGTTTTTACAGATCATATAGTATTGTTAACACTGAAAGTTTAGTTTCAGGAACGGTAACATTCACTATTCAGGCTACTGATAAACAAGGAAACACTTCAACAACAACAAAAGTTTATCAGATACACGGGCTAGAAATCGAGGCTCAATTATCTCATTCTGCTGAAAACAATGTATTTAACAGTGATCAAGATTTAACAATAACTGCAGATTTCAATCAATCTGTTGATATAGCATCAGTAAATGTTTTAAAAAATAATATTACCCTTCTATCTAATCAGTTAATGTCTGTAACAAGCTCATCTGAATCAATGACATGGACATATGATTTAGATCTATCAGAATTAGATGGTAATATCTCCATTACGGTTTCTGCAGTAGGTATATATGGTAATCAATATAGTGGTTCAACAAGTATCTCTTTAATGGTTGACAATGAACTACCAGAGGTCATTTCTATTTCTCATGACTTGCCACCTCATAGGTTAAATACAGCAAACAATTCTGATCTAATCACTGCCTATGTTGAATTTACTAAACCAATGAATCAACCTAAAATTTCAATTACTGGTGTAGTTTCAGATACAAGCCTCATTCTCACTCCAAAAACAAACAGTATTTCTGGTACTTTTTGGAGATACTCGTTTAATGCAAGTGACTTTGATAATTCAACAATAATTTCAGTTTCAGGGTATGATTTTTCAGGAAATAGCTATCAAGGAAATGATATTTTGGAAATTAAAAAAGATATAACCCCGGCTAAACTTGATAAACTTGAATTATCTGGACCAAATACATTACATCTTGAATTTAGTGAGTCTGTTTTTTCTCAATCCTCAACAATTACCCTTGATCTAACAGCAGACTTATTTGAAGCCTACATAACAACAATAATACCCTCTACAACTGAAAATTTAAATATACTAAC
The DNA here is from genome assembly GCA_038129785.1 of Flavobacteriaceae bacterium. Taxonomy (GTDB): domain Bacteria; phylum Bacteroidota; class Bacteroidia; order Flavobacteriales; family Flavobacteriaceae; genus UBA8316. The sequence goes on along the minus strand of JAYPMF010000014.1, from coordinate 13,411 downwards.
ATCTGATATATCTAATACCCTTTTATACCCAAGTCTTGATATTAGTAATACCACTTTGTTGAATAGTTTATCATCTAATCTTTCTTCAACCTTATCTCCAGAAATAATAAAGATAGTTCCTAAAAAAATCACTTTAAATAATTCTAATGATAAAGTATTTTTAGATTTTGATAGCATAAATAAATTATCTGGTGAACTAATGATTCAGTTAGTTTCCCCAATATTTGACAACGCTGGTAATATAACAACGCTTCTTGAAAACAACATTATTAAAATTGTAAATGATTCAGACTCAGACGGAGTTATGGATTCAATTGATCAATGTCCTGACACTCCTTCAGGAGACCAGGTTGATAATAAAGGATGTACTCTTGTCAATGATGATACTGATGGAGATGGTCTTGTAGATAGGATTGATCCTGATGATGATAATGATGGTATACCCGATACAAAAGAATTAGAATATGGAAGTAATCCATTAATCAAGGATTCTGATTTTGATGGTTTAGATGATCTTAAGGAAATTAATTTAGGAACAAAACCAAATAACTCAGATACCGATGGAGATTCATACAATGATCTAGATGATGAATTTCCACTGGATCCAAAAGAGAATAGCGATAATGATAAAGACGGAATTGGAGATAATGCAGATGATGATGATGACAATGACGGTTTACCTGACAAAGAGGAAAAAATCTATGGAATTGATCCACTAAATCCAGACACTGATTCAGACGGACTCACTGATGGCCAAGAAATTATTCTTAGAACTGATCCCAATGATCCAGATACAGACGATGATGGTATTTTAGATGGTGCTGACTCAAATCCATTTTCTCCCTTTAAAGTAGCTGATTTTGATAGAGATGGAATTCCTGATGATATTGATCCAGATGATGATAACGATAATGTACGAGATACTTATGAGTATGCAATTGGCACTGACCCTTTCAACCCAGATACCGATGGTGATGGACTAAATGATGGCAGTGAACTACAAAGAAAAACAGATCCAAAAAATCCTGATACTGATGGTGATGGATATGATGATCCTATTGATCACTTCCCCACAGATCCATTTGAATATATAGATTCTGATAGAGATGGTTTAGGAGATGTTTATGATCTAGATGACGATAATGACGGGGTTTCAGATATTGAGGAACTCTCTAGAAAAACAGATCCTAAAAATGCAGATAGTGATGACGATGGACTTACCGATTTTGAGGAAGTTATGCTAGGCACAGATCCAAGAAGTTCTGATACCGATAAAGATGGTCTTACTGATAATCAAGAAAATGATATTGGTACTGATCCTCTTAACCCTGACAGTGATGGAGACGGAGTCGTTGATGGTGATGATAAACTTCCTAACAATGCTGATGAAGATTTTGATAGTGATGAGGATGGAATTGGTGATAATAAAGACCCCGACGATGATAATGATGGTTCACTAGATGCTGAAGAACTATTAAAGGGAACGGATCCTTTAAACCCCGATACTGATGGAGATGGTTCTAATGACGGGGAGGAAGTCAAACGAGGGACAGATCCATTAAATCCTGATACCGATGGTGATGGTATTTTAGATGGAGAGGATGACTTCCCATTAGATCCTAACAGAGCTGATGATGCTGATGGAGACGGTATCCCTGATGATGAAGATACAGATGACGACAATGATGGTTTACTAGATACATTAGAAGCTACCTTGGGAACAAATCCTGAAAAGCCAGATACAGACGATGACGGACTGAGCGATTATGACGAGGTTGAATCAGATACGGACCCACTTAACTCAGATACTGACGGGGATGTTCTCACTGACGGTGAAGAAATAGAAAATAAGACGAATCCATTGAGTCCTGATTCAGACCAAGATGGACTTACAGATGGAATGGAAATATTAAATAAAACCGATCCAAATAATCCAGATACAGATGGAGATGGAATAAAGGACGGATTAGATCAACTTCCTCTTAACGCTCAAGAAAGTAGAGATCATGATGGTGATGGAATCGGTGATGAAAAAGATGATGATGACGATAATGATGGAGTTTCTGACCAGGATGAGAAAAAAATAGGAACTAACCCATTTAACCCTGACAGTGATGAGGACGGTTTAAGTGATGGTCAGGAGGTCAATAGAAGAACTAATCCACTTAAAAAAGATACTGATGGTGATGGTGTTATTGATACAGATGATAACTTTCCATTGGACGATAAGGAGTCAATAGATACGGATAGAGATGGTATAGGTAATAATTCAGATTTAGATGATGATAATGACAATATTACAGATGATAAGGAGATTGAGTTGGGTACGGATCCGTTAAAATCAGATAGTGACTCCGATGGATTAAAAGATGGTGACGAGATTAAGGCTCAGACAGATCCTCTAAATCCTGATAGTGATGGCGATGGTTCTCCCGATGGAAGTGATGACTTCCCGCTGGATCCAAATATTTCTGTTGATAGTGATAGAGATGGCGTTTCTGATCAAAAAGAAAAAGAAATCAGAACCAACCCTGAAAATCCAGATACCGATGGAGACGGATCTAATGACGGGGAGGAGTTAGCTCGAGGAACAGATCCCAGAGATGTTGATAGTGATGATGATGGAATCATTGATAGTAAGGATGGTCTTCCATTAGACTCAACTGAAATAGTAGATACTGATGGAGATGGTATAGGAGATAATTCCGATACAGACGATGATGGAGATGGTATTGAGGATGCAATTGAAACAGCTGAAGGTACAGATCCAAAAAGTGCAGATACGGATGGGGATGGAGTTGGAGACTTTGATGAAAAAGATTTAGGCACTGATCCATTAAATCCGGATACGGATGGTGATGGACTTAGTGATGGAGAAGAGCTTGAGATAAAAACAGATCCGCTAAATTTAGATACTGATGGAGATGGAGCGATAGACGGTGAAGATCAGCTTCCACTTGATGCAGAGGGTAGTAACGATAATGATCGAGATGGAATTAAGGACGAGAAAGATCCTGATGATGATAACGATGGACTGACAGATGAGCAAGAAGCTTCTCAAAATACTGATCCTTTAAATCCAGATTCTGATGGAGACGGGGTATCTGACGGGGATGAAATTAAATTAAATTCTAATCCAAATAATATTGATACTGATGGTGACGGTCTGAATGACGGAGTTGAGCTATCGATGTCGACCGATCCTACAAGTAGGGACTCTGATGGAGATGGAATAGCGGATTCAGAAGACTCTTTTCCACTAGACCCATATGAAAGTGTAGACACTGATGGAGATGGTATTGGAGATGATGATGATTTGGATGATGATAACGATGGACTATCAGATAGTACTGAGGCAAAATATGGAACAAATCCTTTTGTTATTTATTCTGCCAATTTGGGTTCCACCGTTGGAGATTAAATTACAATAAATACTGATCCTTTAAATAACGACTCCGATGGTGATCAAACACTTGATGGTGAGGATGATTTCCCATTAAATCCTGATGAAAGTACTGACTCTGACTATGATGGTATTGGAAATAACACAGACACTGATGATGATAATGATGGAGTCTTGGACATTATTGATAATTTCCCAACAGATGCATCCGAAGTAAATGATATAGATGGTGATGGAGTTGGAAACAATTCAGATATTGACGATGACAACGATGGTGTTAGTGATTTTACTGAAATGCAATTTTTGGCAATTATGCAACCAGTGGACATATCTTTTCTTCCCTCTGTAAGATCCTCAAACTCTGATACCATTAACGATGGTCCTCAGAATAGAAGAAGAGCTAATAATCCATTTAGAGGTGTCGGGAAATGGAAGATTCGTAAAAGTATTTCTGGTGGTGCTGACGCTCACCTATTCACAATTAAAAATGGTGAACCAGGATCAAAAAAAGAAGATTTTGAAAACTATAGTCAAAGATCAAAAGTGTTCAGAAATGGAATTAATGGTGATGATGACGATGAGCAGGAGGAAACAGATGAGGGAGGAACACTAGCCTTTATAAATCCACCTGATCCAAACGACCCTCAAGATCATAATAAAGATGGAATTTATGAAGTTGTTGTAGGCTACGTTAATACTGAGATGGGATCAACTGAAGTACCAATTCCAGATGTTCCTTTAAACATATCTTTTACTGATTCAACAAATTTAGATGTAGCAAACTTAAAAACTAATCCTACCAAGCTTGAAGAAGTTGATTCAGACCTTATTCAGTCAGATACAGATGCAGATGGAATTGTGAATTCTATTGACGATGATGATGATGGAGATGGTATCGATAGTAGATATGAAGCAACTATGTCAAATCCATTTTCTGCAAGAGGGACTAGATCAAGAAGTGATGACTTTGACGGAGACGGTATAGTAGATTCGTTGGATCCAGATGATGAAAATGATGGGATTTTTACTCAATACGAGAATCCAGATCCAAATGGAGATAGAAATTCAAGCGATGCACTTGATACTGACAAGGACGGTCTACCTGATTTTATGGATGATGATGATGATGGTGATGGAATTCTTACAGTTCTTGAGGGATCAGATATTAATTCAGACGGAAATCCTAGTGATTCAGTAGATTCCGACCTTGACGGTATTTATGATTATATAGACTATGATGACGATAATGATGGTGTACCAACATCACTTGAATTAGGGGATGACAAATCTTACAAGGATTCTGATTACGACGGGATACCAGACTATTTGGATACTGACGATGATAATGATGGTATCCTAACTAGTTTGGAGATAGATATTGAGGCTGAAGATTTTCAATCTAGACTTATTGATTTAGATAATGATGGAAAACCCAATTATCTTGATACAGATGATGATGGAGATGGCATACAGTCTATTGATGAGGATCGTAATTTAAATGGTAACCCTGCTGATGATGATCTTGACGGGGACGGGTTGATTGATGCCTATGACTCAATAAATTCTGATTGTGATCAAGACGGGGTTATGGATGAGCTAGATGCTGAAAATTGTAATCCTTACAATGATAGTGATGGAGATGGGTTCTCCAATCTTGATGAAATTAGTTGTGGCGTAAATCCTAATGACTCCTTTAGTGTTTGCCAAGATTTTGCTTCAATTGGTCTTAAGATTACCGATTTTTTCTCACCCAATGGAGACGGTATAAATGATCAATGGGCAGATGAGTCCTTTTTGAGATATCCGGACAATGAAGTGTGGATTTATAATAGATCTGGACAACTGATCTTCAACCAAACAAACTATCAAAATAATTGGAATGGACAATTTAACAATGAGGACCTTCCCGAGGGGAGTTATTATTATTTAATTGATTTCAATAGGAATGGTAACCCTGATTATGAGGGTATTATCTATTTAGCTAGATAATAAATGATTTTACGTTTTCTATTTTTAATATTACCAGCTATAATCTTTTGCCAACAAGATGGTTACCTCTCGCTTTATAACTTTAATATGAACTTAATCAATCCTGCATTCGCAGGGTCTGACGGAAGTCATGTTTTATCTCTTATATCAAGAAATCAATGGAATACTATCGATGATAGCCCAAAAACAACAGGACTATCTTATTCTCTATCAACCAAAAAAAATGTTGGGTTAGGAGTTTCAATTATTACTGACAGAATTTTTATCGAAAATCAAACCATGATAACCATTGATTTTTCTTATAAACTCACTTTGAATAACGATGGTGCAGTTTTTTTTGGAATAAAGGGTGGTGGAAATTCATACAGTGCTGATCCAACTCCTTTATCAGGTTTTTCAAAAATTCCTGATCCTGCTCAAAAATCCTTAAGTAGATTTAATCCCAACATGGGTGTTGGTATTTTGTTTAGGATGGGAAAATTTTGGTTCTCCGGTTCAATGCCCAGATTATTTAATTCAAAAAGAGATGATGATATTGTAATTCAGTCAAGAGACAGAATCCATGTTTACCTTGCTGGTGGAGCTGCGTTTAATATCAATGAAGATTTTGCTATTAGACCCAACCTAATCTACAGGAAAGGAAAAGGACTTCCAAATTCAATTGACTTTGCCAGTTGGGTCTCTTATCTAAACAAATTTGATCTTGGAATTTCTTTTAAATCAGGTTCTGTTTTTTCATTTCTTGCCTCTGTTGGTTTAGGTGAAAACGTATCAATAGCTTATGCCTACGATACGTATAGAAATCCAACACTTTCAGGTCTTAACTTGAGTGGACATGAACTAGCAATACGTTTTAACCTTGGGGAGAATGCACCTGACGACTCCAATATCGAGGAAATTGTTGAGGAATAATATTTTGTTTTTATATATTTATAAATATCAGTTAGTGAAAAACAGCCATTTTTTAAAATTAAAATGTTAGTTATAAATAAGTAAGAAATTGATTTAATGAACGAAATCATAAATTATTTTGAAAATATTCCTTCTTTACATCGGAGTTTATTGATTGTAGGGGGGATAAGTTTCTTTTGGTATTTGGAAGGACTTTTTCCTTTGGTAAAATTTAATTATAAAAAATTACGTCATGCTATTCCAAATTTATTTTTCACACTTACAACCATTCTTATAAACTTGTCAATGGCTTTTTTACTTATGAGTACGTCCGACTGGAGTGCTGACAATAATTTTGGATTATTACAATGGATTGTTGGTTTACCCCTTTGGGCTGAAGTTATTTTAGGTGTTTTACTACTAGATTTCGTCGGTGCATATTTGCCCCACTATACCGAACATCAAATCAAACCTTTATGGATGATACATCTGGTTCACCACAGTGACCCCAATGTAGACACAACTACAGCAAATAGGCATCATCCCCTTGAAAGTCTTGTCAGATTTTTCTTCACCCTGTTTGGTGTTTTTATTTTAGGCGCTTCTATTGGTATAATTATGCTATATCAGGCTTTGTCGATTTTATCTACCCAGTTCAATCATGCTAATATCAGCTTACCAAAAAAGCTTGATCGATGGATCAGTTATTTTTTAGTTTCACCTGACATGCATAAAATACATCACCACTACCGTTTGCCTTATACTGATACCAATTATGGAAATATCTTCTCTGTTTGGGATAGGCTTTTTGGAACTTTTAGCTATTTTGATCGTGAGAAAATAGTCTACGGGGTAGATGTTTTTCCTGATGCAATAAAAAACACCCAAATAAGTAGTCTCCTAAAACAGCCTTTCGAAAAATATCAAAGGCCTACCATGGATCAATTAGACTAAATCAATTTCTGCAAAACTTCAATCATTTGGGCAATGGGATGTTTCACTTGTGCTCCAGTCATCATATTTTTTAATACAAAATTTCCTTTTTGCATTTCATCCGAACCTAAGATCACAACATGAGGGATGGATCGTTGGTTGGCATAGTTCAGCTGTTTTTTTAGTTTGGCGGGCTTTGGATAAAATTCACATGGAAATTGGAGATCCCTAAGTTTTGTCAACTGGTCAAAACAAAAACCAGCCGAATCATCCCCAAAATTCAAAAATAAGAGCCGAGTCTTATGATCAAGTGTATCGGGAAATAAATTTAATTCCTCCAAAATCAAAAAGATACGATCAAATCCAAATGAGATACCAAAACCACTAATATTTTTTAGTCCAAACAAATCTGTTAGATTATCATATCGCCCTCCTCCACCTATAGAACCCATTTTAACCCCCAAAGGTGGCAGTGCTTCCAAGATCAAGCCAGTGTAGTAATTCAACCCTCTCGCCAATGTAACATCAAATGTCAAAGAAATCGTTTTTAGAGTATGGTGGTCCAATTGATCACAGATAAATTTTAACTCCTTAATCCCTTCTTGAGCAATTTCAATATCATGAAGGGCTTGAGCAACAAATGATAATTGTGTTTGAAAATCACCCTTTAGAGAAAGAAAAGGTCGCAAACGCTCTGTGGCATCAGACGAAAACCCTTTGGACTGGAGTTCATTGATCACTCCTTTTTCACCAATTTTGCTCAGCTTGTCCAAAGCTACAGTAAAATTAATCAATTGAGATTCTCCTCCAATAAACTCGGCGATACCCGCAAGAATTTTGCGGTGATTTAGATGAATTTTAACCCCTTTTAGCCCAAGCTGAGAGAAAACGCAGTCATAGAGCAGTACCCCTTCTACCTCTTGCCAAAGCGAACGCTCACCAACTACATCAGCGTCACATTGTAAAAACTCTTGAAACCTACCGTGCTGAGGACGATCGGCACGCCAGACTGTTTGCATTTGATATCGTCGAAAAGGAAATACTATGTCATTTTGATTTTGGGCCACATAGCGAGCAAAAGGAACAGTTAGGTCATAACGAAGAGCTTTTTGGGAGAGTGAATCGGAAAACTTTACCAACTCCCCATTTTTTAATGCCTCTAAATCAGCATTTTTTACTTTTTCTCCCGAATTCAAAATTTTAAAGATCAAGCGGTCTCCCTCCTCACCGTACTTGCCCAATAAAGTTTCAGACCGTTCAAAGGAAGGCGTCTCTATAGGTTGAAATCCGAAGTTTTTGAAAGCATCTATCAGCTTAGCTTTCAAATAATTTCTCTTGGAAAGAATCTCAGGAGAAAAATCTCGTGTCCCTTTAGGTATAGAAGGTTTTACAATCGACATATAGATTGGTTCTAGAGCAAAGATCAAACAATTCTTATTATTTTGAAAGAAAACTTTTTAGGTCCTCATATGTTTTTCCGTCTGTGACCATAGCTCCATTCCTCATCAAATTGAATTTTTCCACTTTTAAAGTCTCTTTGAACGAACGACTTGACTGAAAAATAGTAACCTGGGGGTCTAATAAATGTTTTGTCAACCATTTCATATAACCCTTTTGCATCAGTGATGGACAATTCTTCTCTACCCGAATCAAGATCAAATTAATTTGAACACCCTCGCATTTGAATAAAAACAAATGACGGTCACTTCTGTTTTCGAGATAAGTTATTTTATCAAGAGATTGATCCCATATCATATCACTAAATAGATCCAATAGTTCATCAGTAAGATTATGATTTAAGGTTTTTATTTGATCCCATTGCTTTTTATCGATGGATTGGGTAGCCAAAAAAAAGGCAAATTCCTCATGAAGACTTTCAAATTGTTCCTTTGATAAGCGGGTATATTTCATAAAATAAGGTCAAAAAAAAACCCCACAAAATGTGGGGTAGAATATTATCTCAAATTATTTTTTTTCTGGAATAACTTCGAAGGGAAATTGAATGGAAACCTCTCTGTGAAGCCTGATTCTTGCCTGGTAACTTCCCAAACGCTTTATAGTTTTACCTGGGATGCTAATGGCATTTTTTTCAATTTCGTATCCCTGCGTATCAAACGCTTTTGCTAAATCTGGGGCTGTAACAGATCCAAATAACTTATCACCACTTCCAACTTTGGAAGAAATTTTGATGTCTAAAGACATGAGCTTTTCTCCCAATTTATTAGCATCTTGAATAATCTTTTTTTCTTTAAATGCTTTTTGCTTTAAATTTTCTTCCAATACCTTTTTCGCTGAGGCAGTAGCTAAAATAGCTTTTCCTTGGGGAATGAGATAGTTTCGCCCATATCCGTTTTTGACTTTTACCAAATCATCTTTAAAGCCAAGATTTTCAATATTTTCTTTTAATATAATTTGCATGACTTGAAGATTTTATTTTAGGAGGTCACCCACATAAGGCATCAAAGCCAAATGACGAGCTCTTTTGATTGCAACTGAAACTTTTCTCTGATATTTCAAAGAGGTCCCTGTAAGTCTTCTGGGTAAAATTTTACCTTGCTCATTAACAAACTTAAGAAGAAAATCAGGATCCTTGTAATCGATATATTTAATACCGGATCTTTTAAATCTACAGTACTTCTTCTTGGTATTGGTATCTATATTTAGGGGAGTTAAATATCGTATTTCCCCTTCTTTTTTGTTACTTGACTGTTCATCAATTTTTGACATCTTGATCAGGCTTTAACTTTAGATTGATTTTTTTTTCTTCTTTTCTCTGCCCAATTTTGGGCATTAAGATCAAGCTTTACGGTTAGAAAACGCATCACACGCTCGTCTCTGCGAAACGCTACCTCCAGTGGATTAATAGCCTCACCATCACCTTCGAACTGAATAAGGTGGTAGAATCCACTATTTTTGTTTTGAATTGTGAAAGCTAGTTTCTTAAGTCCCCAATCTTCTTTGTGAACAATTTTACACTTTTGTGCTTTCAAAAGTGATTCGTACTTTTTGACTGCCTCCTCAATCTGTGACTCAGAAAGAACGGGAATTAGAATGAAGACAGTTTCATAATTACTCATATTTTTTTTTTAGAAAATGCAAAAATTAGCGATTCATTATATTACACCAAAAGAATATATCTTTTTTATAGATTTTTTTTATATTTCATATAATTATGTTGTGTAATAAAGCCCCGTTATGAATCTAAAATACATATATATTGACTCTAAACCAGAAGATCGCCTTCACTTTCTTCAAGTTTTAAAAATTTTGCTCAAATTACTCTAGTCGCCGAATTCTCTTACACAATTCATGTAAAAGAATACTTAAATTACAACTCTGTTGATTTTCTCATCGTTTCCACAGACATCACTCTTTACAACTGTATTTAATTCGTAGATCAGCTAAAAGATAGTAATGAAATTATCCTACTAACTAAAAAACCAATGGATGGGATCAAATAATATGAAATGGGTTTTGTAAATTGTTTATTGAAGCTCATGAAAAAAGATAGATTCAAAAACTCAATTGATCGACTTTCCCACAAAATAGAATCCCAAAGGGTTATTAATAAAAAGAAAGAGCATATAATACACTTTAAGTGTAATTTTAAGGCTGAAAAGCTAAAGGCTAACAATATTCGTTGGGTAGAAGCCATGGGGGATTATGTAAAAGTAGTAAACAATAGTAAAAGTTATATGGTGCTCTCAACAATGAAATCTTTTTTGGACAAACTTCCTCAAAACCAATTCATTAGGATTCATAAATCCTATATTGTCAATCTTAAAAAAGTAATCAATTATTCCACCAATAATATCGATACAGACGGAGAAATGCTACCCTTAAGTTGCAAACAAAAGGGAGTTTTCAAAAAAACCTTTCTAAATTTTCAATAAGGATCAACATCAAGATTGACTTTACATGATCTGAAAACAGCTATTGACTCGAAATGGTCTAAGGTTTTTTTGATGACCTGTTTTACGCGATCCCTGGACTGTTCAGCCCCAATTTTTAACAAAATTTGCATACGATATCGATTTCTCACACGAGCTATGTGAGGAAAAACAGGTCCCAAAATTTGACCATTCCATGATTGTGTTAAAAGATTAGCGATCCATTGACTTGCTTTTTTTACCGTTTCCATATCTCTGTGGTTAACTACTATCATGATCAATCTATTGTATGGAGGATAATGATATTCTTTCCTATCCTCCAATTGATGTTTTAACATTTGATCATAGTTTCCAGTAATTACCTGTCGAATGATAGTGTGATGTGGCTGATAGGTTTGGATCAAAACTTTTCCCCTGGTTTCTTTTCTTCCTGCTCTTCCAGCCACCTGACTCAGCATTTGATAGGTTCTCTCATGAGCTCTAAAATCTGGGAAATTCATCAAATGATCCGCATTGAGAACCCCAACTAAATGTACATTTTGAAAATCCAATCCCTTGATGATCATTTGGGTACCGACCAAAATTTTTACCTTTTGAGTGGTAAAAGATTGAATTAATTTATCGAAAGCCCACTTCCCCCTGGTCGTGTCCCAATCCATCCTGGCCACCTCCACTTCTGGAAAAAGAGCAGACACATGTTCCTCTATTTGTTGAGTTCCCATGCCCTTGCTTGAGAGATTCAATAAACCACATGCATCACACTTTTTTGGTACTGAAATCTGGTATCCACAATAATGACATTTTAGTTGATCTGTATATTGATGATAGGTGAGGGTAACATCACACTGATGGCAATGAGGAATATTTCCACAATCCAAACACTCGATAAAGGGAGAGTAACCGCGTTGATTTTGGAAGAGTATTATTTGCTTTTCCATGGCAAGGGTTTTTTCCATCTCAAGGATTAAAGTTTGCGAAAACCCTCCCTTTACTTGCTTTTTTTTGTGAGCTAATTTTAAATCTACGGTAACAATTTCTGGTAATGATACTTTACCAAACCTTTCACGAAGTTTTACCCAGCCATATTTACCTGAAATACAGTTAAATGAGGTTTCCAAAGCAGGAGTCGCAGAACCCAACAATACTTTAGCCTGATGAATTTCGGCCAAGACAATTGCACTGTCTCTGGCATGATATCGGGGCGAGGGATCAAATTGTTTGTATGACAACTCGTGTTCCTCGTCTACAATCACTATACCTAACCGATCAAAAGGAAGAAAAAGTGCTGAGCGAGTGCCTACGATGATTTTGGCTTTGGCATTTTTTACTTTTACATTATTCCAAACCTCTCTCCGCTCGTGAACCGAAAACTTGGAATGATAAACGGTAACCTCCTCACCAAAAGACCCTTGTAATCGCTCAACCATTTGAGGAGTAAGAGAAATTTCCGGTAAGAGATACAAAACCTGTTCTCCTTTAGAAATTACTCGGGCAATAATCTCCATATAAACTTCTGTTTTTCCAGAGCCTGTAACCCCCTGCAACAAGACCACAGATTTTTCTTCAAAAGCCTTGAAGATATCTTGAAATGCTTTTTGCTGTGCTTTGGATAATTTTCTTTTTTGATTTTGTTTTTTAAAATCGTAAAGTAAACGATCCTCTCTGATGGATTGTTCCTCAAAAATACCTTTACTTATTAGAGTTCTTAATACATTGGGGGTTGAACTAGTTTTATGAAGTAATTCTTTAGAGTTTTTCCATTTATGACCTTCAAGATTCTGATCCAAAATACCCATCAATAATTGTTTTTGTTTTGGAGCATTTTTTAATGAATCAAAAATCTCCTCTAAATTTTTATCATACAAAATTAAACTGGACAAACGAACATAACGAACAAGTCTAGGTTTATATTTTTCCTTTAGTTTTTGGTGGATATCCACTAATCCTTGCGTAAACATTTCCTGTAAAAGTCCCAAAACACTTTTTTTTCCAATTATCTCAATGATTTCCTTTATACTTAAAGCTTTAAGTTCAAGTGCTTCATAGATTAAAAATGCATCATCGCTGAGACTGCTTTTTTCTTGATATGAAATTTCTTTTTTCACTACAATAGTCTCGCTCTCCAAAAGAAAGGTGGAAGGAAGTGCGGCGCGAAGTATATCTCCAAGCTTACTCTGATAATAATGCGACAACCAATACCAAAATTCGAGCTGTTTGGGTGTTACACTAGGAAATTCCTCTAAAATTAGTTCAATAAATTTTGGGGTATATCTCTGTGGGGCTTGGTTGTGAATTTTTACTACAA
>JAYPMF010000013.1:7975-24235 GCA_038129785.1 Flavobacteriaceae bacterium | reverse complement strand
ATACCACAACCAACTCAATATTGCCGAATGGATTATCACGACAATCTTTAGTGTAGAGTACTTATTGCGTATTATTTCAGTAAACAAACCCTTCAAATACATTTTCAGTCCCTATGGTATTATCGATTTTGTCTCCATTATTCCTAAGTATATTTCATTATTTTTTGTGGGTACCCAGTCCCTTTTAGCCCTTAGAGCTCTTCGCTTGCTTCGAGTTTTTAGAATTTTCAAACTTACTCACTTTGTCGGGGAATCCAATAGCTTAGTCAAAGCAATAGATAGAAGCAAAACCAAAATAGTAGTCTTCATGTTTAGCGTTGTAGTATTGTGTGTAATATTTGGCACAATTATGTATATGGTAGAGGATGATGAGAGTGGTTTTACCAGTATCCCCCGCAGCATCTATTGGTGCATTGTAACTCTGACGACTGTGGGTTATGGTGATATTGCCCCCTCAAGTCCCTTAGGTCAATTCATCGCCTCAGTCATTATGGTCTTGGGCTATGGAATAATTGCCGTACCCACTGGTATTGTCTCTGCAGAATTTACATCTCAGGCCTTTAACATCGACCACAATACCCAAGCTTGCCCCCACTGCATGACCACCCAACACAAAGATGAAGCCAAATATTGCCACCAATGCGGTGAAATCCTCAACTATGTCGAATAAACGGCTGATATATATTGCAGGACCAACAGGTATAGGGAAAACCGCCTTAAGCATCGCTATGGCAAAGGAACTCCAGACGGAAATCATTTCTTGCGATGCCCGACAGTGTTATCGAGAAATGACAATAGGCACAGCTGTTCCCAAAGAAGAAGATAGAGCCAGCATACCCCACCACTTTATCCAATCCAAAAGCATTCACCAAAGTTTTGATGCGGGGACATTTGAAAAGGAAGGGCTAAATCTCTTGGAGCAGCTATTCAAAAAACAAGATCATGTAATCATGGTAGGCGGCTCGGGTCTTTATGCCAAAGCGCTGATGGACGGCCTGGATAAATTCCCCGAAATCGATACAGATTCTGTATCCAAGGTAAAATTACTTTACCAAAAAAATGGTTTAGATAGCCTCCAAAAGTTGTTAAAAGAAAAAGATCCTGATTATTATAAAATGGTTGATTTAAAAAATCCTAGACGACTAATTAGAGCTTTGGAAGTATTTGAAGCCACACAAAAACCTTATTCCTCATTTTTGGGTCAATCCGACAGACAACGAACTTTTGACTCCCAAATCCTGCTATTACAGTTGCCACGTAACAAGCTCTATAACTACATCAATCAGCGAGTGGAACTAATGGTAACAGCCGGACTGGAGAGGGAGGCCCAAGATCTTTATGGCTATAAAAACCTTCCCGCTCTTCAAACTGTTGGCTATCGCGAATGGTTTGAACATTTTGAAGGAAAATACTCCCGAGAAGAAACAATCTCAGAAATACAAAAAAATACACGGCGCTATGCCAAACGTCAAATAACCTGGTTTAACCAACTAAATACCCATGAGATTCCGATGGATGACCCAGTAAAAGCTATTAAAATTGCTTTAGATTGTATTGAGTCCTTAAGCTAATCTCTCATTTCACTTCAAACTATATATTTAATTGATGAGTAAATTTTATAGTATAAACTTTAGACATATAAAACATAAATTCTAAATCTTTATAAAAAAAATATTTTTTTTCTAAAAGGTGAATCACACTCCATTTAAAAAATCCAAAACATTCTTCTCAATACGTTGGATCATATTTGAGGTATCTGCCTTAACAAAACTTACACCGGTAATGTTTTCATACAACTCTACATAACGATCAGAAACGGAATTAATGTATTTGTCTGACATAAAAGGAACTTCCTGCCCATCAAGACCTTGAAAACCGTTGGAGATAAGCCACTGCCTTACAAATTCCTTAGATAATTGTTTTTGTGGAACTGCATGGGCTTGGCGCTCTGCATAGCCATCTGCATAAAAATATCGGGAAGAATCCGGGGTGTGAATCTCATCAATTAAAACAATATCACCATGGATATTTTTACCGAATTCATATTTGGTATCCACCAAAATCAAATCTCTTTTTCGGGCAATTTCGGTTCCCCTTTGAAAAAGTGCCCGAGTGTATTGCTCCAATTTCAGGTAATCGGCTTCACAGACAATACCTTGTTCTATAATAGCCTCCCTAGAAATATCCTGGTCGTGTCCCTCATCAGCTTTGGTGGCAGGGGTAATGATAGGGGTAGGAAAAGCGTCATTTTCGATCATTCCCTCAGGCATATCTACCCCACATAAACTTCTTTTCCCCACTTTATATTCTCTTGCAGCATGACCGGAGAGATAACCCCGGATGACCATTTCTACCTTAAATGGATCACAGCATTCGCCAATGGACACATTAGGATCAGGAGTGGCAGTGAGCCAATTTGGAACAATGTCATTCGTAGCAAACATCATTTTAGTGGCGATCTGGTTTAGGATTTGTCCTTTGAATGGAATTCCTTTGGGCATTATGACGTCAAAAGCCGACAACCGATCCGAGGCAACCATGACTAGTAAATTGTTCTCCAGTTGGTATACCTCTCTGACTTTGCCCTTGTAGTGGGACAATTGACCGGGAAAATGAAAATCGCAATGGGTTAGGCTGTGGTTCAAGCTTGTAGTCAATTGTGGTGTTCTATTTTTTTGTAAGCCTCAATTACTTTTTTAACCAATGAATGACGGATTACATCTTTTTCGTCAAGGGTAATGATCCTGATGCCTTGTGTCTCTTTTAGTATCAAAAGAGCTTCTTTCAGTCCTGAGATTATCCTTCGGGGCAAGTCGATCTGCCCTGGATCCCCGGTAACAATAAATTTGGCATTACGCCCCATTCGGGTCAAAAACATCTTCATTTGAGCATGGGTGGTATTTTGTCCTTCATCCAATATGACAAATGCATTGTCCAAAGTTCGTCCACGCATAAAAGCCAATGGAGCTATCTGAATGGTACCACTTTCTATGTGACTATTAAGTTTTTCTTGTGGAATCATATCCATCAAAGCATCGTAAAGAGGTTGCATGTAGGGATCAAGCTTTTCTTTGAAATCACCAGGCAAGAAACCCAAGTTCTCTCCGGCTTCAACTGCAGGTCGAGTTAGAATTATCCTTTTGACTTGTTTATCCTTGAGTGCTTTTACTGCCAGTGCAACACCAGTGTATGTTTTTCCGGTACCGGCGGGACCAATAGCAAAAATCATGTCATTTTTTTTTGCTGCTTCTACCAACAACTGTTGATTGTGACTTTGAGCTTTGATGATTTTGCCACCAACACCGTGGAGAATAAAATTTTCCTTATGTGAGATGGGATCAAAATCCGAAGGGTCAAATGCAGTAACGATATGTTCTATGGTCTCTTCATTCAGGTGATTGTATTTTCCAAAATGTATGATTAACATGTTTACACGCCTTTGAAATTCCTCCAGGATAGCCTCTTCACCAAAGGCCATGAGCGTAGACCCTCTAGCTACAATCTTAAGTTTAGGATAATAGTGCCTTAATTTTACAATATTGATATTTTGCTGCCCGAAAAATTCCTGAGGATTAACCTCAGAAAGTTCAATTTTTATTTCGTTCAAATGATAGTCAATTAAAAAAAATTAATTTTGTCTGTATAATATCTACTTTCAAAATTAAATAATTTTATTCACTAAACTCCTATGCCGATAGTAACTTTAATGACCGATTTTGGAAATAAAGATTACGCTGTAGCAGCGGTAAAAGGTGCGATTCTTAGTACTGTAGAAAACCCTCAAATTGTTGACATTAGCCATCAAATTACCCCATACAACCCCACCGAAGCGGCTTATATACTTAGAAATGCCTATAAAACTTTTCCTAAAGGCAGTATTCATATAATTGGCGTTGAATCCGAAAAAACCCCTGAAAACCAGCATCTGACAATGTATTTTGACGGGCATTATTTCATAGGGGCAGACAACGGAATTTTTGCAATGGTTAAAGGGGATTTTAAAGCCGATAAGGTCGTAGCAATCAATATCCATGACCAAATGCCTTCTGACTATCCAATCCTGGAGGCATTTGTATGGGTTGCGGCACACCTTTCTCGAAAAGGTAGCCTGGATGTCGTAGGCAAAAAAGTAGATCAAATCAAAGAGATCAAAGAACTCAGACCGGTGGTTAATAATACTGGTGATCAAATTTTGGGGGCAGTGATCTATGTAGATAATTATGGTAATGTAATCACTAACATAACTCGTAAATTTTTTAATGAAGTAGGAAAATCCAGACCATTTACCATTTTTGCTCGAAATGTAAAATTTAGAGTGGTATATGAGACCTATAGCGATGCAATCGACTACAACATATCCAAGGAGAAAAGAGAGGAAGATGGAAAAAAGATCGCTCTTTTCAACGATGCCGATCACCTGGAATTGGCGATATATAAAAGTAATAGCCAAACAGTAGGCAGCGCACAATCTCTTTTTGGTTTAGAGTATAGAGAATCCATAACAATAAAATTTGAATAAATATGTGGGCATTAGTCAAACGAGAATGGTTTGTTTTTTTTAGCACCCCTTTGGGCTACCTGACCTTATTTTTTTTCCTTACGTTATCCAACCTGTTCTTGTGGTTTTTAGATACTGATTTCAATTTACTTAAAGCAGGTTTCGCAGATCTTAATGG
Source organism: Flavobacteriaceae bacterium (assembly GCA_038129785.1). Lineage (GTDB taxonomy): Bacteria > Bacteroidota > Bacteroidia > Flavobacteriales > Flavobacteriaceae > UBA8316. The sequence continues at coordinate 19,559 of JAYPMF010000013.1, read as the reverse complement.
ATTTTTTGTGCTCGCCCCTTGGTTATTTATATTCATTGTTCCCGCACTTTGTATGCGGAGTTTTTCTGATGAAAAACGTTTGGGAACATTGGAATTACTGTTGACCAAACCTTTAAGTTTGTGGCATATCATCTTGGGAAAATATATTGCGAACTTAATGCTAGTTTTAGTAGCCTTATTCCCCACGGTTGTCTACTTTTTTGCAATCGACAATCTCAAGTTAGAGGACAACTCCATCGATTGGGGCAGTGCTATTACAGCTTATTGGGGCTTGTTTTGCGTAGGTGCAAGTTTTGTTTCTCTTGGGATTTTATCGGCCTTAATGACTAAAAGTCAAGCCTCTGCTTTTATTTTGGCTCTTTTGGTTTGTTTTGTTCAATTCTACCTTTGGAAAGGCATCGCAGACTTGATGCAACAACAAGAGCTTTATCGTTTTTTCAACGCTGTGGGTATTTTTGACCATTACCTCAGCCTTCGACAAGGTGTAATCAGCCTCAAAGACTTGATATACTTTATAGGTTTAAATTATATCGTACTATACCTTAGTAAATGGAAATTGTATAAAATCAAAAATAAAGCGGTTTGAGAGAAAAATCACATTGGTTTAAAAATTTAGTTATCCCCCTTTTGTTGATACTTCTATCGCAAGGAATTGGATTGCGTTGGGACATGACTCAAGACAGACGCTTTAGCCTAAATGAAAATACCAAAACCCTTTTGAAAGAACTGGAGCAACCCCTAAAAATTGATATTTTTTTGACTGGTAAACTCCCCGCAGATTACCACCGTTTGCAAAGAGAGATCATTACCTTAATCAAAGGAATGGAAGAACATACAGATAAATTAGTGGTCAGCTATATCGATCCTTTTAAAGGGGCAGCTAGTACCGATGAATTGATTGGAGAAATGACGCAGTTCGGGATGATCCCCGAGTACATTGTGTCTGAACAAAACCAAGCCATGGAGCGAACAGTCGTTTTCCCTTGGGCAATGATCAATGACGGAGTAAAAACTCATAGGGTTCCTTTGCTAGAAAAAGTATTGGGGGATGATGAACAGCAAAAGATCAACCGCTCAATCGCTCAATTGGAATTTCATTTTTTTGATGCTTTATATAAAATAACACAAAAACAAAAACCTACCATTGCTGTATTGACCTCACATGGTTCCTCCAAGGCAATAAAAATAACAGATTTTGTGCATAGTTTACAGCCCTATTATCAGTTTGCTTCTTTCGATCTCAAGGCCCTTGAAAACTACCCCGAAAAAACACTTGAAAATATCAAGCGTTTTGAATTGCTCTTGGTTTCTAATCCCAAGGAATCCTTTAGCGAAAAAGAAAAATACCTTTTAGATCAACACCTGATGCATGGAGGTAAACAATGGTGGGCCATCAATGCAGTAGCCGTAAATCGGGATAGTTTGTTCAATTCCACCGGTATGGCCGTAGCGGTGAAAAGAACACTCAATATGGATAATGCATTTTTTAAGTATGGATTCAGATTAAAAAATAACTTGGTTAAAGACTTATACTGTGCGCCGGTAGTATTGGCCACCGGTACCGACCGAAAGACACAATACATCCCTTTTCCCTGGCCATACTACCCATTAGCAATACCTAAACATGAAAAATTGTTTGGGAAACACTCAGGGAATGTTTTAATGTCTTTTTCCTCGACCATAGATACACTTAAAAATCAACTAAAAAAAACAATTCTAATCAGCAGTTCAAATTTTTCTCAAACAATACAAACTCCAGTTAGTTTATCCCTAAAAGAAGCATCGGATAAATTAAATCCTAACCTTTTCGACCAAAAACCTCAACCCCTGGGGCTTTTACTTGAGGGAAAATTCAGCTCAGTCTTCGATAACCGAGTTCCACCTGTTGAACTAAAAGAAAAAAAGATCACGGGCGAAAGTCAAATGATCATTTTTTCCAGCGGCTCAGTTGCTGAAAATCAATTAGATAAAGGTAATCCTCTCGAGCTGGGTTATGACAAATGGACCAATAATTTTTACTCTAACAAGATATTCCTCCAAAAAACTATTCACCATCTCATGGGTAATCAAAAACTACTCCATTTACAAAACAAAACAGTATTTCTTCCCCAACTGGATTTCCAAAAAGTCAAACAAATTTCTGGTCTTTTAAAAACATCACTTTTAATAATACCATTGTTGATTTTATTAGCCTTGGGCGGATGGGTTTACCGTTGGAGAACTCGAAAATTTGGTCGATAACTTTTAATAACTTATTTTTTTTTTTGATTGTTTAAATTTTATTTTTAGATAAACAAAAAAACTTTATGAAATTTATTGTTTCAAGTGAGTCATTATTGAGAGAGCTCCAGATTTTGGGTGGGATCATCAACAACAATAACACCCTTCCAATTTTGGATAATTTTCTTTTTCATTTGAATGGCAATCAACTAATATTAACTGCCTCGGACCTTGAAACTTCTATGTCGGCTACTATTGAAGTGGAATCACAAGACAATACTATGATTGCCCTACCAGCGCGCTTATTATTGGATACTCTAAAAACCTTTCCAGAACAACCTCTTACATTTGTCAAAACCAAAGAAAATACAGTCGAAATTAGTGCCAACAACGGTAAATATGCTCTGGCATACCTTGACGGTCAGGATTTCCCAAAGGCAGCTCAAGTAAGAGATCCTATTAAAACTAAAATAAACGGACAAATTCTTGCCACTGCGATAAATACCACCCTTTTTGCATCTGGAAATGATGATCTTAGACCTGTGATGAGTGGTGTTTTTTTTCAGTTCAATACCTCCGAATTGACTTTTGTCGCTACTGATGCTCACAAGTTAGTAAAGTACACCCGTACTGATATAAAAGCAGATAAAAATGCCGAATTCATCATGCCTAAAAAACCGCTTCAGTTACTCAAAAGTATATTGCAAAGTGTGGATGAGAATCTTCTCATTGAATACAACGAAACTAATGCCGAATTCAGTTTTGAAAACTTGAGAATGACTTGTCGATTGGTAGAAGGAAAATACCCCAATTACGAAGCGGTAATCCCCAAAGAAAACCCTAATATTATGCAAATTGATCGTGGAGAATTTCTTAATTCAGTTAGAAGAGTTAGTATATTTTCCAACAAGACCACCCACCAAGTAAGGCTTAAACTGGCAGGAGCCGAATTACAAGTTTCTGCAGAAGATTTTGATTATAGTAACAAAGCCGAAGAAAGGTTGGGATGTGATTATCAAGGGGACGATATGCAAATTGGATTCAACTCCAGATTTTTGATCGAAATGCTAAATAATATCAATTGCGATGTAATCAAGTTATCTATGTCCCTCCCCAACCGTGCAGGAATAATTACCCCAATTGACCATCTAGATGATGGAGAAGATGTAACCATGTTGGTGATGCCGGTAATGTTGAATGAATGATTAAACTCTATTTTGCCGAAGCAGTAATAGACTCAGAAATTCTTTTATAAACACCGCTCTCTAACTTTTCCCTTATACTAGCAAATGCTTCTAAAGTATCTTTTACATCCTCAAGGGTATGGGAAGCTGTGGGAATCAAACGCAACAGTATCAATCCTTTAGGAATCACAGGATATACAACAATCGAACAGAAAATACCGTGGTTTTCTCTTAAATCTTTTACCAATGCCATGGCTTCTGGTATACTTCCCTTGAGGTAAACAGGGGTTACACAACTTTGAGTTTTGCCAATGTCAAAACCATTGGATTTGAGTCCGTCCTGTAAAGTATCAACATTTTCCCAAAGCTTGGCTTTAAACTCAGGTTGGTTTCTGAGCATATCTAACCTCTTTAGTGCCCCTTTAACCAATTGCATTTGCAGTGATTTAGCAAACATCTGAGACCGCATATTATACCTCAGATAATCTATTATTTCTTTGTCAGCAGCTATAAATGCTCCGGTAGAGGCCATGGACTTGGCAAAAGTTGCAAAATAGACATCAATGTCATCCTGAATACCCTGCTCTACTCCTGCACCTGCTCCGTTTTTTCCTAAAGTCCCAAAACCGTGGGCATCATCAACCAAAAAACGAAAGTTATATTTACTTTTAAGTGCTGCAATTTCTTTGAGCTTTCCTTGTTCACCACGCATACCGAAAACACCCTCAGAGATTACCAAAATACCTCCTCCGGTTTGCTCGGCAACCCGCTGTGCACGCTGAAGGTTTTTTTCTAAGCTTTCGACATCATTATGTTGATAGGTAAATCGTTTGCCAAGGTGAAGTCTAACGCCATCTACAATACAGGCGTGTGCATCTACGTCATATACGATCACATCGTCCTTACCCACCAGTGTATCGATAGTAGAAAGTATCCCTTGATAACCAAAATTGAGTAAATAAGCGGATTCCTTGAAGACAAAATTCGCCAGCTCCCGCTCCAACTGTTCATGCAGATCTGTATGACCAGACATCATCCTGGCCCCCATAGGATAAGCTGAACCAAATTCTTCTGCTGCTTCAGCATCTACTTTTCTCACTTCTGGATGATTTGCCAAACCCAGATAGTCATTGACACTCCAGGTTATAACCTCTTTTCCCATAAAATACATACGGTTGCTAATGGGTCCCTCTAATTTGGGAAAAACAAAGTATCCTTCTGCATGTTCAGCCCATTTTCCAACCGGCCCCTTGTCATTATAAAATCTATCAAATAAATCCTTCATCATTTTATCATTCATTGAAATGTACTTATACGTACTCAATTTTATTTGGGGCTTCTTGGCTGGCAGTATCAAAGAATCCTTGTTCACTCATCCAATTATCATTGTATATCTTACTCATATATCGAGATCCGTGATCGGGAAAAATAATGACAACGCAACTCTTGTCATTAAATTTTCCCTCTTGTTGTAACTGCTTTACAGCTTGCATGGCAGCGCCTGAAGTATAACCAACGAATAGACCCTCTTTTCGAGTTACCTCACGAGCTGTATGGGCACTATCCTCGTCCGTAACTTTAACAAAACTATCAATTACCTCGAAGTTTGTTGCAGTGGGGATCAAATTTTTACCCAATCCCTCTATTCGGTATGGATAAATTTCATCCGTATCCAACTCACCGGTTTCATGATATTTCTTGAGAACCGACCCATAGGCATCTACTCCAATAATTTCAATATTTGAATTTTGTTCTTTCAGATATTTGGCACAACCTGAAATGGTACCCCCTGTTCCAGAGCAAGCAACCAAATGGGTGATTTCAGTATTGGTTTGATGCCAAATCTCCGGACCTGTGGTGTTGTAATGAGCCTCTATATTTAAGTCGTTGAAGTACTGATTGATGTATACAGAGTCTTTAATTTCACTATGCAAAGTTTTGGCTACCTGATAATAGGATCTGGAATCGTCAGCAGTTACATTAGCAGGGCAGACATAAACTTTTGCACCCATGGCATGTAACATATCAATTTTGTCTTTAGAGGATTTTGAACTTACTGCCAAAATACATTCATATCCTTTAATCAATGAGACCATTGCCAAACTGAAACCAGTATTTCCCGAGGTGGTCTCGATAATGGTATCACCGGGTTTGAGAATACCTTTTTTTTCAGCTTCTTCGATAATGTGAAGTGCAATTCTGTCTTTATTGGAATGACCGGGATTATAAGCTTCGAATTTAGTGAAAAAATTTCCTTCAAAGCCGTCAACTATCTTATTTAATTGGATTAGTGGAGTACTTCCTATCAAGGATAGTATATTTTTTTCAACCTTCATTAGCCCGCTGATTATCTTTTTTTACATCATATCCAGAGCAAAAGTAACACTTTTTTTTAAGCTTATTTTTCTTCCAAATCAATGATAAAAGCAAATTTTTTTGCTATTTCCTTTAAACCGTCAAAACGACCTGAAGCACCACTGTGCCCAGCTTTCATGTTGGTGTCCAAAAACAATAAATTTTGATCCGTCTTTTTCGCTCTCAGTCGAGCAACCCACTTAGTAGGCTCAAAATATTGCACTTGCGAATCGTGCAAGCCCGAGGTCACCAACAGATTCGGGTAATTTTGTTCCTTCACTTGGTCGTAGGGGGAATAAGACAGCATGTAGTCATAAAATTCCTTTTCATTGGGATTGCCCCATTCATCATACTCTGAAGTAGTCAGTGGAATGGTGTCGTCCAACATGGTAGTGACTACATCAACAAAAGGAACTTCGGCTATCACCCCATTGTACAATTCAGGAGCAAGATTGATAATAACTCCCATCAGCAACCCCCCCGCAGATCCCCCGTTGGCATAAAGATGTTCGGGAGAGGTAAATTTTTTTTGGATTAAGAATTTAGAACAATCTATAAAATCGTAAAATGTATTTTTCTTCATTAATAACTTCCCCTGATCATACCAATTCCTCCCCAAGTACTCCCCACCTCTTATGTGAGCGATGGCAAAAGCAAATCCACGATCTAACAGACTCAAACGGTTGGAAGAAAACGATGGGTCAATAGTGTGGCCATAGGAACCATAGGCATACAGTAAAATAGGCGTAAGCTCAGTCAGTTGAGTATCAATGTGATAAACAATGGAAATGGGAATTTTGACACCGTCTCGTGAATCGGCCCATAATCTTTTTGTAATATAACACTTAGGGTCAAAATCTTCTCCAAGTATTTCTTGGGTTTTTAAAATTGTATTTTCCCGATTGATCATATCAAATTCGACTACCGAACTGGGCGTTTTCAAAGAATTGAATTCATAGCGCAAGCGGGTTGAATTAAAATCTGGGTTAAAGGAAATATTAAGCGCATAGGTTTCTTCGTCAATGGGGAGGTAATAATCTTCCAAATTGTCCCAGCGCATGATCCGCAATCTGGAAATGCCATTTTCTCTTTCGTTAACCACCAAATATTGATCGAAAAGTTCAAAATCCTCAATCAAAATATCTTCACTATGAGGTAAAAGAGGCTCCCAGAATTTGGATGTGGTCTGGCTAACAGAAGTCCTCATGATCTGGAAATTTGTAGCATTATTGAAATTCGTATGAAAATAAAAATGATCTCCAAAATGCTCAACACTATACTCCAAATTGGTGGTCCGAGGCTGAATAACCTTAAAAATTGCTTGAGGTTGGTCGGATTCAATAAAACGGTACTCACTGGTAGTAGTGCTGTGAGATGATATAAAAATGAATTTTCTGGATTTAGAGGAACTTACATGAACGGAATAGGTTTCGTCAACTTCCTCATAAACAAGCTCGTCTTTTTGGGTGGGATCATTGATACGGTGTTTGTAAACGGCCTTGGATCGCAGAGTTATTTTGTCTTTTTTGGTGTAAAAAAGCGATGTGTTATCTGATGCCCACACACTGGCACCTGTGGTATTTTTTATAATGGTTGCCATTATTTCTCCACTTTCTAGGTCTTTGACCATAATGGTGTATTGCCTTCTTGAAAGGGTATCAACCGCAAATGCAACCTTGGAGTTGTCCGGGCTCACAGAGACGCCAACCAATTTAAAATAATCCAAACCATGAGCCATTTTATTGCAGTCAAATAATATCTCCTCCTCTGCAGTCAACTCTTCTTTTTTTCGACTGTAAATAGGATAATCTTTACCATGAACATAGCTAATAATATACCAATAGCCATTGTAAAAATAAGGGACTGAGCTGTCATCCTCTTTGATTCGTGCCCGCATTTCCTTGTAAAGATCATTTTGAAGTGAATGGGTATGGTAAGTCATTTTTTGGTAATAATTATTTTCTCGATCCAAATAATCCAAAACCTTAGGATTTTCACGTTCATTTAACCAGTAATATGGATCAGTTCGAATGTGATTGTGAATTTTATGTTGATGAGGTATCACATTAGCTATAGGGGGGCTTATTTTGAAATCGGGCATGCTTTTATGATTAAAATTACATCCTAAGACAAAAGTAATTGAGTAGAAGAATGGAAAAAAAGGAATGAAGGAAAACTTTTCATATTTCATATGAGTTAGGGGCTTTTTTGATCCAACTTAACTTTAAATAATGTTTTGTTTTAATAATTTAAAATTATTTTTGTCATACTTTAATTTACGAAAATAAAATGATTTCCTCAGATAAAGAAAAAGAGCTTATTGATCGCCTGGATGCGTTAAGGGGGTATCTTTGACATAGATGCAAAAAAAATAGAGATCACGAATCTGGAAGAAAAAACTTTAGCTCCAAATTTTTGGGAAGACGCTCATAAAGCTGAAAAACTGATGCGCGTCATCAGAGGTCTAAGGAGATGGGTGAATGATTTTGAAAACATCAAACAAAAACAAGAGGATCTTTCGGTATTGTTGGAGTTTCAAAAAACTGGTGAGATTAGTGATTCTGAAGTTGAGGAACATTTCCATAAAACTTTGAATTTAGTTGAAGAAATTGAATTTAGAAATATGCTTTCTAATGAAGGAGACGACTTGAGTTCTGTCCTTCAAATTACTGCAGGAGCAGGAGGAACTGAAAGTTGCGACTGGGCTGAAATGCTCACTAGAATGTATATGATGTGGGCTGAAAAAAACAATTTTAAAGTCAAGGAACTCAATCACCAAAGCGGAGATGTGGCTGGTATTAAAACAGTAACCCTTGAAATTATTGGAGAATTTGCTTTTGGTTGGTTAAAAGGGGAAAATGGAGTACACAGACTGGTTCGTATCTCTCCTTTTGATAGCAATGCAAAAAGACACACTTCATTTGCCTCAGTTTATGCTTATCCATTGGTTGACGACACAATAGAGATAGTGGTGAATCCATCTGAAATTACATGGGAAACCATGCGTGCTAGTGGTGCTGGAGGTCAAAATGTCAACAAAGTTGAAACCGCCGTTCGATTGAGACACCATCCTACGGGTATTGTTATTGAAAATTCAGAAACCAGATCGCAATTGGAAAATAAAAATAAAGCCATGCAATTATTAAAATCTCAGCTTTATGAAATCGAATTACAGAAAAAATTATCGGCAAGAAACAAAATTGAAGCTTCCAAAAAGAAAATAGAATGGGGTTCACAGATCAGAAATTATGTTATGCACCCCTACAAACTAGTCAAGGATGTCAGAACCCAAACGGAAACCAATGATGTGAACAGTGTAATGGATGGAAATATTGATGATTTTTTGAAAAGTTATCTAATGATGATGGGTCAAAAATAAAAAACCCTTAAATATGAATATAATAAAAAATATAATTTTTGATTTGGGTGGTGTACTCATCGATTGGAATCCAGAGTATGTGTATTTAGAGGTCTTTGAAGGAGATCGAGAAAAAATGCAATGGTTTTTTAATGATATCTGCACTATGGACTGGAATGAAAATCAAGATGCAGGCTACCCCATAGATCAAGCTACGGAGGATCGGATAAAAATGTTCCCACAGTATGAGGAATGGATCAGAATGTACTATGGTCGTTGGGAAGAGATGCTGGGTGGACCAATTGAGAAAACAGTTGATGTCTTGTATCAACTCTTAAAAAAACCTCAATACAGGGTCGTTGCATTGACCAACTGGAGTGCAGAAACTTTTCCTGTAGCACTTGATCGTTTTGAATTTCTTCATCATTTTGAGGGGATTGTGGTATCGGGTTACGAAAAAACAAGAAAGCCATTCCCAGAAATATACCAATTGACATTAGATCGTTTTGGTTTTAAGCCAGAGCAAAGTTTATTTATAGACGACAACCTAAGAAATATAAGAGCCGCTGATGAGATGGGAATACAAACAATTCACTTTCAGAAACCAAATGAATTCGAATCCATACTCAAGGAAAAAGGGGTTGAATTTTAAAAAGGCGTGTCATCGCCCTCATCGGTGGGAGGATCGAAAGCATCATTTGGGCCCGGGAGTGGGTCAATGAAAGAATTTGCGGAGTCGTTTTAATTAAATTTATATTTTAATTAGTATCTATAATAAATTTATTTTAAGTATTAAAAAAAAAACAAAAATATGAAAAAATTTTAGATTGGAATTCGTAGCTAGAATCATTTGATTGAAGGTCTTCAAACTTACCCAAATGGCTGATAAATTTCATGCGAATATTATCCAATCCTCCGTTACGATGTTTGGAGACTATAAATTCAGCTTGACCTACAGATGAGTTATGCTCCTCATCATCCCACTCATCAATACCATAATATTCGGGTCGATAAATAAAAGAAACGATATCTGCGTCTTGTTCTATGGCACCGGACTCCCTCAGGTCAGAAAGCTGAGGTCGCTTGGTGCCCCCTCGTGTCTCAACCGCTCTGGATAACTGAGAAAGAGCGATTACAGGAATATCTAATTCTTTGGCTAATGACTTCAGATTTCTTGATATTGTTGAGATTTCCTGTTCACGATTTCCAGCTTTACTGCTGGTGCCTGCAGTCATCAACTGTAAGTAGTCAACGATAATGAGTTTAATTTTGTATTGTGAGGCCAGTCTTCTTGCTTTAGCGCGAAGATCAAAAATCGACAACGCAGGTGTATCATCGATAAAGAGGGGTGCTTTTTCCAAATCCCCTACCTTTACATTGAGTTGTTTCCACTCGTGACTAGCTAATTTTCCAGTTCTGAGTTTTTCAGAAGAAAGCCCTGTTTCAGCAGAAATCAGTCGAGTAATCAACTGGACTGAGGACATTTCGAGAGAGAAAAAAGCAACAGGAGTTTTTTGAGTCACAGCCATGTTTCGAGCCATAGATAGAGTAAGTGCTGTTTTGCCCATACCAGGCCTAGCAGCAATTATGATCAAATCACTAGGCTGCCATCCCGAGGTAAGTAGATCAAGCTTTTGAAAACCGGTAGCAACACCACTTAATCCATCCTTATTGGCAATTTCTTCGATTTTTTTCTTAGCCAGCATGACTAAATTTTGTGCTGTATCAGAAGATTTTTTGATGTTCCCTTGCGACACATCGTACAATTTGGACTCTGCTTCATCTAAAAGATCAAATACATCAACAGACTCCTTGTAAGAAGATTCGATGATCTCATTTGAAATTCGGATCAAACTTCTCTGAATATATTTCTGTAAAATAATTCGGGCATGAAACTCTATGTGGGCAGATGAGGAAACTTTTTGGGTGAGTTGAACCAAATAATAATCTCCTCCAACGCTTTCTAACTTTCCATTTTTTCTGAGATCTGCAGAAACCGTGAGTAAATCAATAGGTTGAGCATTTTTAAACAAATTAAAGATCGATTCAAATATATTTTGATTAGCTGTTTTATAAAAAGCTTCAGGCTCGAGTAGGTCTATAACCTCATCAACCCCCTTCTTATCGATCAGCATCGCACCCAAAACTACCTCCTCTAGTTCAATTGCTTGAGGGGGTAATTTGCCCTGTTGAAGACTGATCACCGTACCTGAGGATTGTTTATTTACTTGGATGGATTTGCTTTTTTCCATTTGTGCTAATGTAATTGCTTTACTCGGTTTTCTATATAAATAAATTTAGGATTTATCTTACAGGGGTAAACAAATTGGCTGTTGATAAAAAACGAAACTTGTTAATAAGGTTGAGAAGTTAGTAAGACCTAGCTTTTGAATGTTCCCATGCTCGAAAATTTTGCTCTTCTAACTTCAATTAGTTGATTGCTATCCATTTTATCTAACATTCTAAA
>JAYPMF010000013.1:1039-7965 GCA_038129785.1 Flavobacteriaceae bacterium | reverse complement strand
TTTTTTCTTATAGTTTGAAAATCCTTGTGACGGTCATTGTGTGCACCTCCAAGGGGTTCTTTGATGATTTTATCAATTAACTTTAGGTTTAACATATCCTCTGCAGTTAACTTTAAAGCTTCTGCGGCTGTTTCTTTGTATTCCCAACTCCTCCATAGTATCGAAGAGCAAGATTCGGGAGAAATAACTGAGTACCAGGTATTTTCCAACATATAAATAAGATCTCCTACACCAATACCCAAAGCTCCGCCGGAAGCTCCCTCACCTATTATGGTAACAATAATGGGAGTCTTGATTGAAAGCATTTGAAAAATATTATTGGCAATTGCTTGACCCTGGCCCCGCTCCTCAGCTCCCAAACCAGGGTAAGCACCTGGAGTATCAATAAAGGAAATTATGGGAATTCGAAATTTTTCAGCGGTCTTCATCAATCTAAGTGCCTTACGGTAACCTTCTGGCTTAGCCATCCCGAAGTTTCGGTATTGTCTAGTTTTAGTGTTATACCCCTTTTGGGTTCCAATAAACATAAAGGTTTGGTTGTCAATCTTTCCAAGTCCTCCAACCATAGCCTTGTCATCTGCAAAACTTCTGTCTCCATGCAACTCAAGAAAACTATCGCCACACAGAGCCTTTATATAGTCCAAAGCATAAGGTCGAGACGGATGACGAGACAACTGCACCCTTTGCCAAGGAGAAAGATCTCCATAAATTTTTTTCTTGGTATCCTCTAATTTATCTTCTAATAATTTACAAGTTTCAGTAACATCAACACTACTCTCGTCACCAATAGCCTGACATTTAGCAATTTGTTCTTGAAGTTCTTTTATTGGAAGTTCGAAATCTAAATATTCCATTTAAAAATATCTGTAATACAAAATTAAAAAATAAGTTGATCAGTTGTAATAATTTGGTTTTTAGTTGTTCTTTTACCTTTTTGCTCTTTGCATTAAAAAGATTGCCAACCCACCAAAAATAGTAATGGGGAGCCAAGCCCCCAGAAAAGGGGAGAAATTAGACTTGTTAACCATCACTGAAAAGATTTTATCAAAAAATATAAAAAGGAACCCCATAGCGATGCCAAAAGCCAAGTTTATTCCCATTCCTCCTCTTCTTTTAAATGAGGAAACCGAAACACCAATCAGGGTCAAAATAAAAGCTGAAAAAGGCAAACTCCACCTCTTGTGTCTAACCAATAAGTGACTGTTTATCATAACAGACCCCCCCTCACGTTCTTTTTTTATGAATTCATTAAGAGGAAAAAAAGTTAAGGTTTCGGCTTTGTAATTGACAGGAGCCAAATTATCAATCTTAAAATCAAATAAAGTGTCCAATCGACTTTTTCTGTGGTAAACCTCTAAATCACCGGAAAAGGATCTTTTGACATAACCGGAAAGCCTAAAAACACTATCTCTATCTACCCATCGAATACTATTGGCTTGAATTTTGAAGGTCATTGTGTTGTCTTCAAAATGCTCCAATGTAAAATTATTAGCACTTTTGCGAATGGGATCATAACTGCTAACAAAAATATATTCTCTGGGATTGATTTGTTTATAGAGGTTTTTGGTTTGGCGTTCATTTTTTTTTGCGATATACTTATAAACGAATGTATTGTAGCCTATATTGGATTTTGGTACAATAAACATTCCTGCAAAAAAAGCAAATAGCGCTATGAAAGCTGCAGAGATCAAATAGGGTCTTAAAAATCTGGTAAATGAAATACCTGAACTTAATAGGGCAATAATTTCAGTATTATTGGCCAGTTTTGAGGTAAACCATATTACCGCCAAAAAAAGGAATATGGGAAACAATAAGTTTCCAAAATACCAAGTGAAATCCAAATAATAATTCAAAATTGCCTGACCCGGTACCTCATTTTCCTTAAACTTATCGATCTTTTCGGCCATATCAACCATAATCCCAATAGGAATAAAAAGCGCAATCATCACTACAAAAGATGATAAATATTTTTTGATAATATACCAGTCGATTATATTCATCTTACAATCGATTGTCCATTTGACGACACATTTGATTTTTCCATTGACTAAAATCGCCTGCTAAGATATGCTTTCTAGCCTCTCTTACCAACCACATGTAGAAACCAAGATTATGTAAGGTAGCAATTTGTTTGCCCAAAATTTCGTTTACGGTAAACAAATGTCGCAAGTATGCTTTGGAATAATCTACATCTACATAGCAATAGTTTTCAGCATCAATGGGTGAAAAATCATTTTCCCATTTTTTGTTTTTGATATTCAGGGTTCCTTGTGCAGTAAACAACATACCATTTCTGGCATTTCTGGTCGGCATAACGCAATCAAACATATCAATACCCAGAGCTATATTTTCCAAAATATTAGTAGGTGTCCCTACCCCCATAAGATAGCGAGGTTTATCCTCAGGCAGACGTTCGCAAACCACTTGTGCCATTGAATACATTTCTGCTGCAGGTTCTCCAACAGACAAACCTCCGATGGCATTGCCCGGAGCACCTTTGGAAGCGATATAGTCTGCAGACTCTTGCCTTAAATCTTTATAAACACTTCCTTGAACAATAGGGAATAGAAATTGACGATACTTGTATTCAAAAGGTGTTTTTTCGTGATGCTCCACACAACGATCCAACCACCTGTGGGTCATTTTCATTGAGTCCTTGGCATAGTTATAGTCACAGGGATATGGAGTACATTCGTCAAAAGCCATGATGATGTCCCCACCTATTTTTCGTTGGATATCGATGGCACTTTCGGGTGAAAAAAAATGTTTTGAACCATCAATATGGGACTTAAAAGTAACCCCTTCCTCTTTTATTTTTCTCTTGTCCGCTAGAGAATAGACCTGATATCCCCCGGAGTCTGTCAGTATGGGAGATGACCAATTCATAAAATGGTGGAGTCCTCCCACTTGTTGGAGAATTTCTGTTCCCGGTCTGAGGTAAAGATGATAAGTATTCCCCAAGATAATATCGGGCTTGATATCCTGTTTTAATTCCCTTTGATGTACGCCTTTTACAGTAGCTGCTGTCCCCACAGGCATGAAAATAGGGGTTTCAATATTTCCGTGATCAGTCGATAAAGTAGCTGCTCTGGCAGATGAGGACGGATCTTTTTGTATTAAGTTAAATTTCATGCTTTAAGAGATGCTACAAATATAAGATACTGGTGAATGATTCTGCTCCATCTGAGATCTAAAACCATCAAAATAATTATTTTTTAAACAAAAGATTCTCACTGCTTTGTGGCTAAAAGTTGAAAGCTTACTTTTGCCCTGAAAATATATCACAATGCCAGACTTTAATTTTTTGGACAATTTAGTTTCTCAAGTCAGAAGAGACATTTTACGCATGGTTCATAAGGTAAACTCGGGGCACCCCGGTGGATCTCTTGGATGTACAGAGTTTTTTATCGCACTCTATTACGAAATCATGGAACTCAAAGAGGGTTTCGAAATGGATGGCGGCAATGAAGATTTATTTTTTCTTTCCAATGGACACATTTCTCCGGTATTTTATAGTGTTTTGGCACGTAAGGGCTATTTCCCGGTAGAGGAACTTGGGACCTTCCGTTTGATCGACTCGAGATTACAAGGACACCCTACCACCCACGAAGGACTTCCCGGTGTGAGAATCGCCTCTGGCTCATTGGGTCAAGGCCTTTCTGTTGCCATAGGCGCTGCTCTATCAAAAAAATTAAACAACGATAACAAAACCGTTTTTGCCCTTATGGGAGACGGTGAATTACAAGAAGGTCAAAACTGGGAGGCCATCATGTATGCCTCAGCAAACAAAGTGGACAATCTAATTGCCACTGTCGATCTCAACGGTAAACAAATCGATGGAGCAACAGAAGATGTGCTGCCCATGGGAAACATTGCAGAAAAATTTAAAGCTTTTGGCTGGGAGGTCATTCTTCTGGAAGAAGGAAACAACCTCAAATCAGTCATAGAAACATTAAAACTGGCCCTTAACAAAACAGGAAAAGGCCAACCTGTAGTTATAATAATGCACACAGAAATGGGTAATGGTGTAGACTATATGATGCACACCCATGCCTGGCATGGAAAAGCACCCAATGATGAACAATTGGAAATTGCATTGGCTCAAAATCCAGAAACATTGGGAGATTATTAATTTAGGAACGGCAATCATTTTATGAAAAAATATACGGATCAGGGTAAAGTAGATACCCGCTCGGGCTTTGGTGCTGGATTGACAGAACTGGGGAGAACCAACCCCAACGTAGTGGCCCTTTGTGCCGACCTAGTAGGATCACTTAAAATGCAAGATTTTATTAACGAAAATCCGAATCGATTTTTCCAAGTAGGAATTGCAGAGGCAAACATGATGGGAATCGCTGCAGGTTTAACCATAGGAGGTAAAATTCCTTTTACCGGTACTTTTGCAAACTTTTCTACCGGTAGGGTTTACGACCAAATTCGTCAATCCATTGCCTACTCAGGAAAAAATGTTAAAATATGCGCTTCACACGCAGGCATTACGCTTGGAGAAGATGGAGCTACCCATCAGATTTTGGAAGATATTGGACTGATGAAAATGTTGCCCGGTATGACAGTGATCAATCCCTGTGATTTCAATCAAACCAAAGTAGCGACAATCGCCATTGCAGATCATAAAGGGCCTGTTTACCTTCGCTTTGGTCGTCCAAAAGTACCTAATTTTACATCAAACGATATCCCTTTCGAAATAGGTAAGGGTATCGTTTTAAATCCCGGAGAGGACGTTACCATTGCTGCTACCGGTCATTTGGTGTGGGAAGCTTTACAGGCAGCCGAAGCCTTGGAGATCGAGGGCATCTCTGCTGAAGTAATCAACATTCACACCATCAAACCATTGGATACCGAACTGCTGATTTCGTCTGTCCAAAAAACTGGCTGTATTGTATCAGCAGAGGAACACAACTACTTAGGTGGTTTGGGCGAAAGTATTGCTGGAGCACTGGCTAAAAATCATCCCACGCCCCAAGAGTTCGTCGCTACCAAAGATACTTTTGGTGAATCCGGAACACCTGCTCAACTGATGAAAAAATACGGACTGAACAAAACTTCCATAATTGCAGCTTGCAAAAAAGCCATCAGAAAAAAATAATTTCATAAATTGGAATATGGAATTACGTCCCATTTTCTTTCTTCTATTTTTTTGTACGCAACTCTCCTTTTCGCAGTTTGAATATGGTGTCAAAGGAGGGCTTAATTTTGGTTCCTCTGGAGACATTGTGGTCGTTACTGATCAACTCCAAAAAGAGGGGGATTTAACTAGTAATACAGGATATCACTTGGGTGTTTACTCAGAGGTTTATTTTCTTATGTTTTATTTTAGACCTGAATTTCAGTACACCAAACTCAGCAGTCAATTTGAAGATGATTTGATCGATAACGAAAGAATTGAACTTCCATTATCTCTAGGCTACTCAATATTGGGGCCTATAAGCCTGTTTTTGGGACCAATAGCTTATTACAACCTTTCTCAAAAGGCTAATGAAATGAAGCTTGAGAAAATCCAAAACACAACATCTTTAGGGTTACATATCGGTGCTCGTTTGAAATTGGGAGCCCTTGGACTCGATGTTCGCTACGAAAAAGGTTTATCTAACACTGAGACTAAACTTTTATCTCAATCAGGAATTCCCGTTAGTGGACAAATAGATTCCCAAAAGGACCAATTCACATTGGGGATTTCTTTTAAATTAAATTAATTATTGTCTTGATCTAAATAATCAGGAATCCCATCTTGGTCGTCATCGTCTGGAATACCATCCAGATCTCGGTCATATTCCTCTCTGGTGCTAGTTCCGTCACCATCATCATCACTATCCAAGTAATTTACAACCCTATCATTATCAGTATCATCATTAAACGGATTGCCATCACCGTCAGGATCTTCATCAATAGACAAAATACCATCATTGTCATGATCAGCAGGATTCATTTTATGTAAGGCTACAGAAAATATCAAAGGAGAATATTTAGGAATAGTCAAAATTTCTCTTGAGTAATATCCCAAAGCAGAGGGAATAAAAAATATCCCTTTTCCAAATTTATCAAATTCATAGGTGCCATCGTTGTTTAAGGTATGGTTTCCAGCTCTCAATTCAGGTAAGAATTCTCTAAACCCTCGGATAACCTCAGCCAAATCAAACCAAACAGGGAGTATCTTTCGATCAAAAATATTCCCATTCAATAGTGTTCCCTTGTAAGTTACAAAAGTAGAATCCAACCTGCTTGGTTTTTCACTAACTCCTTCTCTAACAACTAAAAAGTACATTTTATTGAGAATTACATTATCATTTTTATCGGTCAATTCAATAGTTTTAGTTTGCACTTGATCCCAAAGTGGAGTTTTGTCACCATTATCATCTGCTATTGTGTCGATGCTTATTTCTATTTTGAAGTTATTAGGATCTTCTTCAAATTCATCGTAATTGTAAAAATGAGTTTGAAGGTAACTCACTATGGCTTCGTCATCTTTTGGGGCCTGTTCTTGAAGTTCTCTCACAGGTTCTGGGCCATCGTCTTTCTTACAACTCAAAACAAGAGTCAAGGAAATTATGATAAACAAAAAAGAGCACAATTCTTTCATTAAAAAAAATTGGTCGCAAGATACAATTTTACTTTATTTTTATAAATGAATTATTGTAAGTTTAAAAATGCGAGTTGATCAATACCTTTGGTGTCTACGCTACTATAAATCAAGAAATCAAGCCAGTTTAGGATGCAAACAAGGCCATGTTAGAATTGGAGACCAATTAGTGAAACCATCAAGAGAAGTTATTATTGGAGATAAAATCAAGGTTAGAAAAAACCAAATTTGGCATAAATTAATAGTAATGGACATTCCCAAAAGTAGACTAGGTGCGAAGCTCGTGGATATTTACAGAGAAAATATTACACCTGACGATGCCTTTGAT
>JAYPMF010000013.1:0-1029 GCA_038129785.1 Flavobacteriaceae bacterium | reverse complement strand
ATACAAAACCTATCAAAGGTCCCTGAGAGGGAAAAGGGAACTGGAAGGCCAACAAAAAAAGATCGAAGGGAAATGGATGACTATTTTGAAGATTCATAATTACAAAACAAGTCCTGATCGATAATCAACTCGATTTATAAATTCTGCATCGAACTGCAAAACTTTCCTGATGAATAAAAAGTAAGTTAAAATCTATTCCTATATTTCAAAAATATTACTAGAATACAAAAATGTCTGAAAAAAAAAATAAAATAATGGATGCTAGTGACATCCATAGGACTATTAAAAGAATTGCTTATCAAATCTACGAAACGCATTTCGAAGAATCACAATTGGTTTTGGCAGGTATCGCAAAAAACGGAGTGATTATGGCCACCAGAATTCGTAATGAACTAAAAAGGATCAGTGAGATTGATGTAATATTTATGGAAATAAGTGTAGACAAAAAAAATCCAATCAACCCCATTGTCTTAAGTAAAAAATTAGAGGTTTGTAAAAACAATCCAGTTGTAGTTGTTGACGACGTTCTAAATACCGGTAGCACATTGATCTATGCCGTATCTCATTTTTTGAGCATTAAACTGAAAAAACTACAAACAGCTGTATTAGTAAATCGAAATCATAAAAACTTTCCTGTAAAAGGAGATTTTAAAGGAATCTCTCTATCTACCTCTATCAAAGAACATATAGATGTAACGTTTGGAGAAGACGAGGGAGTTTATTTAAGTTAACAACCTACTTATGTGAATGACTAAATCTTCAATGGTTTGATCATCTGTAGAAATATGGTGTTTGGCCTTGATATAAAAAGGGATCCTTTCAAAAAGGTGTTTGGCAATAAATTCCTCCAATTCCATAGTTGAATTGAGATGTGCAATCATTGGGCGATGCTCCCTTTGTTCAAATAATCTACTTGCAAGAGCCGCTGGAGAAGTTTTCAAATAAAGCGACCGGAAGTTTTTTTTTTGAACGATGTAGTCTACATTATCAAAATAACAAGGTGTCCCTCCCCCAAGAGAGATAACACAT
>JAYPMF010000012.1:1104-24398 GCA_038129785.1 Flavobacteriaceae bacterium | reverse complement strand
GAAATCAAAAAACCTTGGACAGAATACAGTACTTATTAATGAACAACAAGCCCCTCAGAAACTAAAACATATGGAAGCATACATAGTAAAAGGATACAGAACAGCAGTAGCAAAGGCCAAAAAAGGAGGATTTAAAAACTACCGATCAGATGATATGGCCGTGGATGTTCTAAAACACTTGGTTGGCCAAGTCCCGGCTTTGGATCCCACCACCGTCGATGATGTCATTGTTGGCTGCGCAAATCCTGAGGGTGAACAAGGTCTTCAGGTAGGTCGACTCATTTCCGCTAGGGCCCTGGGTATAGAAGTGCCTGGAATTACCATTAATCGTTATTGCGCCTCTGGTTTGGAAGCAATTGCAATGGCCGTATCCAAAATCAAAGCTGGAATGGGACAGATCTATATGGCTGGTGGAACAGAGAGCATGAGTCTGATTCCCATGACCGGTTATAAATTATCTCCCAGCTATAAAGCCAACCTGGAAAACTTAAACTATCATGTCAGTATGGGTGCTACTGCAGAGGCAGTAGCAGAAAAATTCAACATCAGCCGAGAGTCAGCCGATACCTTCTCTTTAGATTCACATAAAAAAGCTGCCAATGCAATAGATCAGGGTTATTTTGAAGATGAAATCGTACCTATTACAGTAGAGGATGTGTATGTTAAAGATGATAAAAAAGTAGCTAGTTCACATATTGTTTCAGTAGATGAAGGTGTGAGAAGAGATACCACCTTTGAAGGCTTATCCAAGTTAAGGGCTGTTTTCAAAAAAGGTGGAATAATCACGGCCGGAAATTCATCACAAACTTCTGATGGTGCTGCCTTTACCTTAGTTATGAGTGAAGAAAAAGTCAAAGAATTGGGTTTAGAACCCCAAGCTCGAATGGCTGCCTGTTCTGTAGGGGGCGTAGACCCTCTTCACATGGGTATTGGACCATGCGAAGCCATTCCTAAAGCACTTCGACAAGCGGGACTTAAATTGGCCGATATTGAGCAAACAGAGCTCAACGAAGCATTTGCTGCTCAAGCTCTGGCTGTGATCCAAGAAGCCGGTCTGAATCCCGAAACGGTCAACGTCAACGGGGGAGCTGTAGCCTTAGGACATCCCTTGGGTTGTACCGGAGCAAAGCTCACCATCCAGCTGTTGAATGAAATGAAACGCCAAGATCAAAAATACGGAATGGTCACCGCTTGTGTTGGTGGAGGACAAGGCATTGCAGGGATTTTTGAAAGACTGTAACCTAAACTTTTTTGACCACATAAGTCACCATACCCCAGATGATCAATTCATTTTCTTCGGTTACTTTGATGGGCTGGTATTTGGGATTTTCTGGGATCAGATATACACAGTCCTCTTGAACTTTTAGTCGTTTTACTGTAAACTCCCCGTCGATAAAGCACACGGCTATTTTACTGTCTTGTGGTTCCAAGCTGCGATCGATCACCAGTAAATCCCCATCATCTAATCCGGCACCTTGCATCGACTCTCCCGATACCCGTGCGTAGAAAGTTGCCTCTTCATTTTTGACCACCTCGCGGTCAATGCTTATCCGTAATTCCTTAAAATCATCTGCAGGAGAAGGGAAACCTGCTGAAATACCCTCTTGTACCAAAAAGGAGGGTTTTCCCAATTCCTGATCCGGTTGAAAAAAGATAATTTTGTCCTCTTTATCACTCATTTCACTCTGATGATTTCGTTGATTTCTGTCGTAAATCGATTGGAGAGATGCTCCCGTTTCATCTTCCAAGTTTGTTTTAAATCCTGACTGGCCAGCTTCATTCGGTGTGGGCCATAACGCCGGTGAATTTTGTCCAAGGTTTGCATTAATGCACTGTGTTTTAACGTATCCTGCTCGAACAAAGTGATTTGTCTGGCAGCCGAAGGCGTTAGTCCCAATAGTATCACCCCTGCTTTTTTGTATTCGATTCCCGGTTTAAAAATACTCTTTAACCCCATTAATGCATAACGATTCAAAACAAAATTAGAATCTGTGGCATGGGGCAGGTTCAGGGTACAACCGTTGCGGTATTGTGCGGCGTTGGGATCAAAGGGATTACTCCTCAAAAAAACGTAAAGGGCGGTAGCACAACTTTTTTGCTTTCGCAGCTTTTCGGCTCCCAGGAGTGTATAGGTGGTAATCCGTTCTTCAAGGCTACTGAATATAGTAAGTATATTTTTAAAACTTCTTGTAACGGCAATGGATTTCTTTGGCGGGGCGAACTCTTCCAATTGTATGGAAGGAACACCTTCCAAGTCTCTTTTCAATCGCAGTCCCAGTATGCTCATTTGTTTTTTCACCCATTCATCTGGTAAATTCACAAAATCCAAGGCGGTTGCCACACCCATGGCTTGGAGTCGTTTGGAGTGTTGCCTGCCCACGCCCCAAACATCTTCTATAGGAGTCCATCTGAGTGCTTTTAGTCTTTTTTCATTACTGTCGATATAGTAAACTCCTTGGGTTCTTTGGTTAAATTTTTTAGCAATTTTATTGGCGATTTTGGCCAGGGCTTTGGAAGGAGCGAGCCCTACCGAAACGGGGATTCCGGTCCAACGACGTATTTGCTTGCGTATTTTCAAGCCCGTTGCACTGAGATCAAAATAATCAAAGCCCTCGAACTTCAAAAAGGCCTCGTCTATGCTGTAAATTTCCACATTAGGGGTATAGGTTTCCAAGATTTTCATCACCCGATTACTCATGTCTCCGTAGAGGGGATAATTGGAAGAAAAAACCTTGATGTTGTGCTTTTTGAATTCGTTTCGAAACTTAAATGCAGGGGCTCCCATGGGAATTCCCAAGACCTTAGCTTCATTGCTCCTAGCAATCACGCAACCGTCATTATTGGAGAGAATAACCATTGCCTTACCCTCGTACTGAGGCTGAAAAACCCGTTCGCAAGAAGCGTAAAAATTATTGCAATCAATTAAAGCAAACATCTGTAAAATCAAATTTTGGGGGTAGCTGTGTAAGTAGCTTTGATTTTTTACCTAAAAAAAACAACTCCGTCATCAAAACCCATCCAGTACAAATTTAATAAGAATTGGATTGTTTTACAGACAAAATCGAACCTCTTTGGGCAAAAATTGTAATTTTGTTTTTAGGATGAGTAGTAACACAACTTAATGGACAAATTTTCATTTTTAAATTCCGCCCATACAGCCTATTTTGCCGAATTGTACGATCAATACTTACAAAATCCAGATGCTGTAGAACCCAGTTGGAGAGCATTCTTTCAAGGCTTTGATTTTGCGATTGATCAAGGCGAATGGCCGGCACAGGTGGCTGAAGTGGAAGTACCCGATTCGGTCAAAAAAGAATTTCAGGTAGTAAAGTTGATCGAAGGCTACCGTACTCGTGGTCACCTATTTACTAAAACCAATCCAGTTCGAAACAGAAGAACCTATAGTCCCGACCTGAATGTAGAAAATTTTGGGTTATCTAAAGATGATTTACCCACAGTTTTCAACGCTGGCTCCATTGTTGGTATTGGTCCCAGTACATTGTCGACGATCATCGATCACCTTCAGAGAACCTATTGTGAATCGATTGGAGTAGAATACATGTATGTTAGGAATGTAGAGAAAAAAAATTGGATCAAGGAGCGATTACATCAAAATGAAAACCAACCCAATTTTAGTTCTCAACAAAAGATAGAAATTCTCAACAAATTGAATCAAGCTGTTAGCTTCGAAAACTTTTTACATACTAAATATGTAGGGCAAAAGCGATTTTCTCTGGAAGGTGGGGAATCTCTCATTCCAGCATTGGATGCTCTTGTAATGGCTGCCGACGTTAAAGGAGTAGAGGAATTTATAATGGGAATGGCCCATAGGGGGAGACTCAATACCTTAACCAATATATTCGGGAAATCCCCTAAAGATATTTTTAGCGAGTTTGATGGAAAAGACTATGATGAAGTTGTTTTTGATGGAGACGTTAAGTATCATATGGGTTGGACTGCAAAGATTGACCCCAACAATGACGGAAGGAAGATCAATATCAATTTAGCACCCAATCCCTCCCATTTAGAAACAGTAGGGGCGGTAGTAGAGGGAATCACACGGGCTAAACTTGAGAATAAATTCAATGGTGACACCTCAAAAGTTTTACCCATTGTCGTTCATGGAGATGCCGCTATTGCAGGACAAGGGATTGCCTACGAAATTGTTCAAATGGCCAGATTGAAAGGTTATTCAACTGGAGGGACCATTCATATAGTGATCAATAATCAAATAGGGTTTACCACAAATTATCTAGATGCGCGATCAAGTACCTACTGTACCGATGTAGGAAAAGTTACTTTATCACCCGTTATGCATGTAAATGCCGATGACGTTGAAGCCGTTGTACACTCCGTACTTTTTGCATTGGACTATAGAATGAATTTCAATGCTGATGTTTTTATCGATTTGTTGGGATACCGAAAATATGGGCATAACGAGGGTGACGAGCCAAGATTTACCCAACCAAAGCTATACAAGATCATTTCGGCACACAAAAACCCAAGAGATATCTACGCTGAAAAATTGATTGCTCAGGGCATCATTGATGCCAATTATGTTAAAAAGCAAGAGGAGCATTATAAATCCAAGTTGGAGCAAAACCTTCAAGTTTCCCGAACCGAGGAGACTACTGTTATAACCCCTTTTATGGAAGATGAATGGACAGATTATGAGAGAGTGGACGAAAAAGGGATGCACCCTGATCTGACCACAGCTGTCGATTTGAAAGTACTTACTGCAGTAGCCAAAACCATTACCAATATTCCTCCTGATAAGAAGTTTTTAAGAAAAATTGAGCGTCTGATTGCAGATCGAAACAAAATGTTTTTCGAAACTGATAAGCTGGACTGGGCAATGGGCGAATTACTTGCTTATGGAACACTTCTTCTTGAGGGTTACAATGTTAGACTCTCTGGTCAAGATGTTGAAAGAGGAACTTTCTCTCATCGCCATGCAGTACTCAAGGCAGAATCCTCTGAGGAGGAAGTCATTTTACTCAACCTTATTGACCCTGCAAACCAGGGAAAATTCAAAGTTTTTAACTCTTTTCTTTCAGAATACGGTGTTTTGGGATTTGATTATGGTTATGCAATGGCCAGTCCCAACTGCCTCACTATTTGGGAGGCACAGTTTGGTGATTTCTCCAATGGTGCTCAGATCATGATAGATCAATATATTTCAGCTGCTGAGGATAAGTGGAAAACCCAAAATGGAATTGTGATGCTCCTACCTCATGGGTATGAGGGTCAGGGCGCAGAACATTCCTCAGCTAGGATGGAACGATACCTACAGCTTTGTGCGAGAGACAATATGTTTGTGGCCAACTGTACAACTCCTGCCAATTTTTTTCATCTGCTGAGAAGACAAATGAAAGGGGATTTTAGAAAGCCTTTGATTGTGTTCACTCCCAAAAGTTTACTGCGTCATCCTATGGCTGTTTCGAAAGTAAAATCCCTTACCGATGGAGCCTTTCAAAGAGTGATACCTGATGAGGAGGTAAAGTTAAAACAAGCAAAAACATTGGTGTTTTGTTCGGGTAAGTTTTACTATGATTTAATTGATGCTCGTAAGGAGAGGGAGAGAATGGATGTTGCAATAGTCAGATTGGAACAATTGTTTCCATTACCCCATAAAGAAATTCAAGACCAGCTACTTCGCTATACTAATGTAGATGATGTGGTATGGGCTCAAGAGGAACCTCGCAATATGGGTGCATGGGGCTATTTGTTACTGCATTTGCCTGAAGCAAAAAAAATGCGACCTGTAACCAGAAGGTATTATGGTTCCCCTGCAGCTGGGAGTGCAATTAGATTCAAAAACAGACACCAACAAGTAATCGATTATGTGTTTGATCCCACTTTGGATAATTTAATTAGAAAAAAAAATAAATCTTCATAAATTATGATTTTAGAGATGAAAGTTCCCTCACCAGGGGAGTCAATTACCGAAGTTGAAATTGCCCAATGGCTGGTTTCTGATGGTGATTATGTTGAAAAAGACCAAGCCATTGCAGAGGTAGATTCTGATAAGGCTACACTTGAATTACCTGCCGAGGTAAGTGGAAATATTACCTTGAAGGCCGAGGAGGGTGATGCTGTAGCGGTAGGTCAAGTGGTATGTCTAATCGATACAGAGGGCAGTCCGACAGAAGTACAAAGCACTTCTTCGGACATTAAAGATAATTCCCCAGACATGGAAACTTCTGTCACCACTGTGGCAACCTCAAACTACGCATCTGGTTCTCCTTCCCCTGCTGCCAAAAAGATCATTGCTGAAAAAAAAGTTGATCTAGATAGTGTCATAGGTACAGGAAGAAATGGAAGAATTACCAAAGAGGATGCTGTAAAAGCCGTACCGTCTATGGGAACTGCTCCGGAAGGAAGTAAAAGAGGGGAAGAAAGAAAGAAACTCTCAATGTTGCGAAGAAAAGTAGCTGAAAGACTTGTTGCTGTTAAAAATGAAACCGCAATGTTGACCACTTTCAACGAGGTAGATATGGCTCCTATTTTTGCCCTTCGAAAAAAATACAAAGAATCTTTTGCCGAAAAGTACGAGATTAGCTTAGGATTTATGAGCTTTTTCACTAAAGCGGTAGTCAGGGGACTTCAAATGTATCCCGATGTGAATTCCATGATTGATGGTGATTATAAAGTGTCATACGATTACTGCGATATTAGTGTTGCGGTATCTGGTCCTAAAGGACTTATGGTTCCTGTTGTCAGGGGTGCACAAAACTTATCCTTTCGAGAAATCGAACAAGAAATAAAAAGACTCGCCATACGAGCCAGAGAGGGACAGATAACAGTCGATGATATGACCGGTGGAACTTTTACCATATCAAATGGAGGGGTTTTTGGCTCAATGTTGTCTACACCCATCATCAATCCACCACAATCCGCTATTTTAGGAATGCACAATATTATAGAGAGACCCATAGCCATCGATGGTAAAGTAGAAATCCGGCCCATGATGTATTTGGCATTATCATATGATCACCGCATTATTGACGGTAAAGAGTCGGTAGGTTTTTTGGTGGCCATTAAAGAGGCATTAGAAAGTCCAGAAGAGTTTCTAATGAACAATAATGTCAAAAAAGCCCTGGAGTTATAAAATCAAGAATTTGTTTCTATAGTCAATAATTGCTCTATTTTTATTTAAAAAATCAGCCCCTAAAATTCCATTTATAGGCTTTGCCTTCTCGTGTATCAAACTAGCATTGATATGTTGCATGTCCAACAGAACAAAGGCGTGTTTTCCTATTGAATGTCTTCCCAAAATCAAATCACACTGTTGGCCCAATACTGCTTTGACTTTGTCTTTTCCTGCTCCCGATGCTTGAAAAGGTTCTCCATTTTCTTCTATTTTGAAGTTTTCTCTTTCGGCATGCGAAATGCAGCTGTTTGATGCACCTGTGTCAATAAGTAAAATGGCTTTTACCCCATTAACACGCGATTGGCATACCAAATGTCTTGTTTTGGTCAATTTAAGTTTAATTTGTTTTGGAAAAGTCTTTTTGAACAAAGAGTAGATTTTTTACAAATGTAAAAAAACGAAACCTTAATTTTATGGTTGATGAAACTTATTGACACCCATACCCATTTGTACCTTGAGGCTTTTGATGAGGATAGAGAGGAAATTATTCAAAAGGCAATAAAAATTGGGATAGAGCGTTTTTACCTTCCCTCCATTGATAGTAGCTATACCTCAAGAATGTTAGATTTGAAGAGTAAATATCCGGATCATATTTGTTTGATGATAGGTTTACATCCAGCCCACGTCAAAGAAAATTATAAGGACGAGCTCCATCATGTTTATCAATGTCTTAATAAATATGATTTTTCTGCCGTCGGTGAAATAGGAATTGATTTGTATTGGGATAAAAGCTTTTTAAAGAATCAACAGGAAGCGTTTGATCTACAGATTAGTTGGGCGAAAGAAAAAAAATTGCCTGTAGTCATCCATTGTCGTGATGCTTTCGATGAGGTATTTGAAGTTTTACAAGGCCATAGATGTAACAATTTATCGGGAATTTTCCATTGTTTTAGTGGAACAAAAGAGCAAGCAGAAATGGTAATAGATATGAAGTTCAAATTGGGGATAGGAGGGATAGTTACGTTTAAGAATGGTAAAATCGATAAGTTTTTGGATCAAATTTCCATTGATCATATTGTTTTAGAGACCGATGCGCCATATTTGGCTCCCGCACCCTTTAGAGGTAAACGCAATGAAAGTGAATATTTGGTTTATATTTTAAAAAAATTGACGGAAATTTATCAAAAAAGTGAAAAAGAGATTGCTGCTATTACTACAAAAAACGCTCTTTCAGTCTTTAAATTTTAAACTTTTTTAATTTATATTTTATTGATTTAAAATTTCACTGAATTTTTTTTTTTTCGTTTATTAGTGCGTTTTTTAAACAAATTTAGAGAGGTGGCCGAGTGGTCGAAGGCGCACGCCTGGAAAGTGTGTATTCCGTTATCGCGGAATCGAGGGTTCGAATCCCTTCCTCTCTGCAAAAAAAATGCTTTAATATGTATTTTTTTTTATCTTTAAAAAATTATAGAATTGAACAAAACTTTGATCAAAATGAGAAAATTACTTTTTGCCTTAAGCTTTGTTGGGTTGTTAATGATCCAATCTTTGGCTTACGCTTCAACAATTTTAAATCCAACCCTTCAAGAAACAGAGCAACAAGAAGAAACTGTTTCTGATGAAACATTAGAAGAAGAAGCTCCTGTGATGGAGGAAACTGTCTTAGAGGAGGAAGAAGAAGAGGAAACGGCTGCTGCCGAAGCTTCTTTCACACAAGAACTTAAGAAAAGATTTATCGAAGGTGGCCCTGGATTTATGGGGATTGTTTTGATTTGTTTGATCCTTGGTCTTGCCATTGCCATTGAGCGTATAATCTATCTAAATCTAGCCACTACTAATTCTCAGAAGCTTACCACAGGGGTTGAGGATGCACTTTCCTCAGGTGGTGTTGAGGCTGCTAAAGAGCTTTGTAGAAACACTAAGGGTCCTGTTGCATCTATTTTCTATCAAGGCCTTGATCGAATCAACGAAGGTGTTGAGAGTGCTGAAAAGGCTGTTGTGGCTTATGGAGGAGTGCAGATGGGGCAATTAGAAAAGAACGTATCATGGATTTCCTTATTCATTGCCTTGGCTCCGATGCTTGGGTTCATGGGCACTGTAATCGGTATGATTCAAGCTTTTGATAAAATTGAAGCTGCTGGCGACATGCAACCATCATTAGTTGCCGGTGGTATTAAAGTAGCACTTTTGACCACAGTTTTTGGTTTGATTGTAGCAATTATTCTTCAGGTATTTTACAACTATATTATCGCTAAGATTGACAGTATAGTAAACGATATGGAGGATGCATCCATCAACTTGATTGATATTTTGGTGGCTCAGAAAAAATAATTTAGAATATGAAAATTCAAAATATAATTAAAATAATCAGTGCTATAATTAGTGTTCTGGCTGCCTTTTTCTTACTCAGAATTATTGGTACTGGAGATGATGACATCAAAATGGCCGCTACAATGGGTGACTTTAGTACTGTTTCTCCTCTCGTAGAATTGGCACGAATTGTAATTTTCATCACTATAGCTACTACATTAATTTTTTCACTTTTAGGATTGTTTTCTGATCGTGCTAAATTAAAGAAAGCTGCGATTTCTATCGGTTTATTTCTGTGTGTTATTGGAATTTCCTACGTGCTTTCCGAAGGGGTAGAAACTCCTCTAAAAGATGGAGAGGTACTTTCAGCAAATGGATCAAAGTGGGTAGGTACCGGTATCAGAACCTTTTATATACTCGCTGTCATTGCTATTAGTTTAATGATATTTTCAGGGGTAACAAAAATTATAAAAAAATAAAAAGTTATGGCCAAAAGATCAGCACCAGAAGTGAATGCAGGATCAATGGCAGACATTGCCTTTTTACTATTAATTTTCTTTTTGGTAACCACTACAATTGAAACTGATAGTGGCCTCAACAGAAAGCTGCCTCCGATTGAAGAAATTGAAGACCCACCAATCATAAAGGAGAAAAATATCTTTACTGTGGTGGTAAACAAAAACAATCAATTGTTGGTAGAGGAAGAGTTGGTAGGCATTTCAGATTTACGTGCTTTGGCTACGGAGTTTCTTGATAATGGAGGTGGAGAAGGTGAAGATGCCTGCCAATTCTGTCAGGGGGCTCGTGATCCCAAATCGTCAGACAACCCTGAAAAAGCCATCATTTCATTAAAAAATGACAGAGAAACCTCTTACAAGGTTTATATTGCTGTTCAGAATGAATTGGTTGCTGCTTACAATGTGCTTAGAGACCGTGAGTTTATGAGGTTGTTTCCCAATGAGTCCATGACCTTTGTGGAAGCAAACAAGAAATACTCTGATCCCAGAACATCGCCGGAAGAAAAAGAAAGGTTAAAACCCAAGTTGGCTGAGGTCAAATTATTGTTCCCGCAAAAGCTTTCTGAAGCTGAACCCAGTAAAACTAACTAATAAAGCAGTTATGTCAAAGTTTAAAAAGAAAAAAGGAGGTGATCTACCAGCAATTTCAACAGCATCTCTGCCCGATATTGTTTTTATGTTGTTGTTCTTTTTTATGGTGGCTACGGTAATGAGGGATAGTACCTTGATGGTAAAAAATCAGTTACCTGCCGCAGATCAAATTCAGAAATTGGATAAGAAAGATCGAGTAATGTATATATACGCGGGAGAGCCCTCAAGTCGCTATACAGATAAATATGGAACTCAACCTCGTATACAACTTAATGATAAATTTGCCACAGTTTCTGAGGTGGGTGCTTTTGTCTTGTCTGAGCGTGCATCCAAACGTCAGGAGTTACAAAATGTATTGACCACTGCCCTAAAAGTAGATGGTGAAACTAAGATGGGTTTGATTTCTGACATAAAACAAGAACTCAGAAAAGTTAATGCTTTGAAGATTAACTATACCACCCGTATAGGTGATTATTCTCAAAATATTGATTGAATGATAATTTTATGGAAGAAAAGTGCCCTAGTGGCACTTTTTTTTTTACCACGTCTTTTAATAGATTGAAAATAAAAATTTTTACAAAAATGTCAGTTCGACTTTTATTTTTTGCAGGAGTTTTGTTAGTGGGATGGACCGCAAATGCTCAGGGAGACAAACTATACAATAAATATAGAGAAGATCAATTTTACATTAGTTTTGCATTACAGCTTCAACAAGAGAACATAAGAGGGTTTAAACAAAATGGTTTTTCGAATAACTTCCAAATAGGCTTTGTTAGAGACATACCCTTGAATATCAAAGGTCGGATAGCTTTAGGTTTGGGACTTGGATATGGTTACAACCGGTTGATCTCTAATCTTCATTTGGATACAAGTGGAGATAAGCCTACTTTTTCCATTAGAGAAAATGAAAGAAATCGTCAGACATACTCCTCGTTTGTAATCCCCCTTTCATTTCGATTTCGAACCTCTACTTTAGATCGAACAGGTTTTTGGAGGGTTTATGGAGGGATGAAATACATATGGAATTTTTCATCACACTACAACCTGTTAAATGGAAAATCCTTTCAAAATGATTTCATTAGAAAAAATAATACTGCAGTTTTCACGACATTTGGTTATAATACCTGGAATATTTTGTTTGAATACGATTTGAATTCTATCTATAATTCCGATATTAACCTTTCTGTTGGAAATATTCCAAAACTCCAAACCCTTAAATTGGGATTGATTTTTTACATTCTTTAATCATATGGATTTTCTGAGTCGAGCTACAGGTATGTCCATTTGTTCCCGGTATTTGGCTATAGTTCTACGTGCCACTTTGTAGCCTTTTTCCTTGAGCAAAATAGAAAGTGCATGATCGGCTAAGGGTTTTTTTTTATTTTCCTTCGAAATGAGTTTCTCTAATATATTTTTTATTTCAATGGTTGAAACATCCTCTCCCTCTTCATTTTTCATGCCTTCAGAAAAAAGACTTTTTAAAAGCTTTATCCCATATGGGGTGTCTATATATTTGCTATTGGCTACCCGGGAAACCGTTGATATGTCCATTTCAATTTTATCGGCAATATCTTTTAGGATCATGGGTCTGAGTTTTTGTTCGTCTCCAGTTAAAAAATAAGCACTCTGATAGTCTACAATTGCATTGATGGTGAGGTAGAGGGTTTGATGTCTTTGCTCTATGGCATCTATAAACCATTTGGCAGCATCCAACTTTTGTTTAATAAAAAGGATAGCCTCCTGTTGGGATTTGTTTTTAATGGGTGATTCAGCATAACCGGAAAGCATTTCCTTATAATTTTTGGATATTCTCAATTCGGGGGCATTTCTTCTATTTAGCGTTACTTTTAAATTCCCGTTTTCTATGGTCATTATAAAATCTGGAACGATATGATTGTTTTGATTACTTTGAGAGAGTGCACCTCCCGGTTTAGGATTCAGCTTTGCAATTTCATCAAAAACCAAACGCAACTCGTCTTCAGTCAAATGGAATCGATCTTGTAATTTCTGATAGTGTTTTCTTGAAAATTCTTCGAATGAAGTGTCTATGATTCTTCGGGTCAATTCCACTTCAGGACGATCTTTTTCTTTTCTAGCCAACTGGAGGGATAGGCATTCTTGAAGGCTTCTAGCCCCAACACCAGGTGGATCCATCGATTGTATTTTTCTGAGAATATTTTTCAAGTTTTCTGCACTCACAATAATGTTTTGGGTAAAGGCCAAATCATCGATAATATCATCCATAGACCTTCTAAGATATCCACTATTATCGATACTGCCAATGAGGAATTCTGCGATTGGTCTTTCTTGGGCAGTAAGGATTAAATTCTGCAATTGACTTTCTAAATATTCGTGAAAACTAGTTCCACCTGAAAAGGGAATCTCTCTATTAACCTCATCAGTCGAATGGTTATTAGAATGTAGTCTATAATTGGGTAACTCATCATCGCTTAAGTAAGCGTCAATATCTATATCTTCAGTGTCTATTTTTTGATCATTCTGATAGTCATCGTAAGGGTCAGTGGTTTCCAATTCATTTTCATCTACCTCTTTCCCCTTTTCAAGGGCCGGATTTTCTCCAATTTCAGATTGAATGCGTTGCTCCAAATCTAAAGTAGACAGCTGAATCAACTTCATCAACTGAATTTGTTGAGGGGACAGTTTTTGAGAAAGCTTTATTTGGAGCTGTTGTTTTAACATATTATGAAATAACTTTCATAAAGATAAAAAAAGTCAAGATAAGCAGTATATTTAAAAGGATGCGTTTTGTGGGGTACGTGGATACGGAATAACATCTCTGATGTTTGACATGCCAGTAGCGAAAAGGACCAACCTTTCAAATCCTAGCCCAAATCCACTATGGGGAGTACTTCCAAAACGTCTCAAATCCAAATACCACCAAAGCTCCTCATCATCAATTCCCAATTCTTTAATTCTCTTTTCTAATACTTCAAGTCGTTCTTCCCTTTGGGACCCCCCTACGATTTCACCTATACCGGGAAATAGAATATCCATGGCACGAACGGTCTTTTGATCCTCATTCATTCGCATATAAAAGGCTTTGATTTTGGCTGGATAATCGTAAAGTATCACAGGAGCATTAAAGTGTTTTTCAACCAGGTAACGCTCGTGTTCACTTTGCAGGTCAGTTCCCCATTCTTGGATCAAATAGTCGAATTTTTTCTTTTTATTCTGTTTTGAGTTTTTTAAAATATCAATTGCTTCGCTGTAAGAAACTCTTTTAAATTCGTTTTCGATTACAAATTTTATTTTTTGGATCAACCTCATAGGGCTTCTTTGAATTAGGGGCTTTGTTTTATCTTCATTTTCAAGACGTTGATCCAAAAAAATCAAATCTTTCTCACATTTTTCCAAAACATATGTGAGGATATTTTTGATAAATTCTTCAGCCAAATCCATATTGTCGTGCAGGTCATAGAAAGCCATTTCGGGTTCAATCATCCAAAACTCCGCGAGGTGTCGTGAGGTGTTTGAATTTTCTGCTCTAAAAGTAGGACCAAAAGTATATACATTTCCAAGTCCTAGAGCATAAGTTTCCGCTTCAAGTTGCCCGGATACGGTTAGATTGGTTTCTTTTCCAAAGAAGTCCTGTTTGAAATCTACCGAACCATCAGCATCAATAGGGGGTTTTTCGGGGTCTAAAACAGATACACGAAACATTTCTCCGGCACCTTCTGCATCACTCCCTGTGATGATTGGTGTATGTATATAGTAAAAACCTTTATCTTGGAAAAATTGATGAATGGCAAAAGAAAGAACAGAACGAATTCGCATCACTGCACTGAAAGTGGCTGTTCTCACTCTGAGGTGGGCTTTTTCTCTTAAGAATTCAAAACTGTGTTTTTTGGGTTGAATGGGATAAAGATCAGGATCTGCCTCACCTATTATCTTTATGGAATCCACCAATACCTCTTGAGATTGACCCTTTCCCATACTTTCGACAAGTTTACCCGAAACCTCAATTGCTGCACCAGTATTAATTTTCTTGAGTATGTTTTCATCGGTATTTTCGAAATCCACAACACATTGGAGGTTTTCTATGGTGGATCCATCATTGAGGGCAATAAACCGGTTGGCTCGAAATGTTCGTACCCAGCCCCTCACCAATACAGTATCGTATTTTTCAGGTTGACTCAATAATTCAACGAATCGAGGGTGTTTCATGGTCTTAAATTTTCAGCGCAAAGATAGGTTTATTTACAGTATAGATTTAGGATTTTTTTGTCCGTTATCAGGAACAATATTGATTTTCGGTTCTTTTAATACCCTTTCATTGATGACGGTGTCGTCCAATGAAATCAGTAAAGAGGGAAGAAGAATCAAATTGGCTAACATGGCGAATAGCAGGGTGACCGAAACCAGTCCTCCCAATGCGACTGTCCCACCAAAATTCGAACTCATAAACACAGCAAATCCAAAGAATAATACAATCGAAGTATAAAACATACTTACTGCTGTCTCTCGCAATGCGACATATACTGCGGTTTTGTTTTTCCACTTATTGGCCACTAACTCTTGTCGGTATTTGGCTAAGAAATGAATGGTATCATCCACCGAAATTCCAAAAGCAATGCTAAAAACCAAAATGGTTGAGGGTTTGAGGGGAATGCCGGAATATCCCATTACACCTGCTGTAATGATCAGTGGCAATAAATTGGGGATCAATGAAATGATGATCATTTTAAATGATCTGAACATATAGGCCATAAATAGTGCTATCAGCAAAATGGCCAGCGACAGAGAGATGATCAAATTTCGGATCAGATAATGAGTACCTTTTAAATATAATAATGTTTTTCCTGTCAACTTGACTTTATAACGCTCTGGAGGAAAGATTTTATCGATTTCTTTTACCAAATCCTCCTCAATTTCTTCGATACGTTCTGTGGGAATGTCTTTCATAAAAGTTGTTACCCTGTTGAATTGCTTAGTACTGTCAATATAATTGTTCATCAATCCTTCAGAGCCTTTAAAATTCTTAAGATACCTAGTAATGAAAGAATTTTCCTGCGATGTGGGAAGTTTGTAGTAGTTGGGATTGCCATTGTAGTAGGCTTGTTTGATGAATTTGACACCACTCACCGATGAGATCGGTTGAGACAGCTCAGGTATGTCATCAATATATTGTTCAAGCTTGTCAATCCTTTTGAGTGTGGAAAGTCTTGTAGCACCTCCTTTGCGTCGAGTATCTATAATAATTTCTATGGGTACAATGCCGTTAAATTCTTCATCAAAGAAAATGATATCGCTAAAAAATTCAGATTTTTTGGGCATGTCCTCAATGATACTCCCCGAAATTTTGATTTGATAAATACCAATGATCCCAATGATCAAACTTAAAATGGAGATAACAAATACGTTGGTTCTTTTGTATCTAACTTTGTTCTCTATCAAGTCTACAAATTTTTTAAGGTAAAGGCTCTTGAGATGTTTCAGATGTTTTTTACTTGGCCGTGACATAAAACTGTAGGCAATTGGAATTATTGACAGAGATAAGAAAAAGATGGCGATGATATTGATAGAGGCAATAATTCCAAATTCTTTTAATACTTTACTGTCTGTCAAAATAAATGTGGCGAAACCAGAGGCAGTGGTAAGATTGGTCATTAGTGTGGCATTGCCTATTTTCATTATTACCCTTTGTAAAGACTTGACCATGTTTCCGTGTTTGGCAAATTCTTGTTGGTATTTATTGATCAAAAAAATACAGTTGGGTACACCAATAACGATTATCAAAGGGGGTATTAGTGCTGTTAAAATGGTGATTTCATAACGGAGTAATCCTAAAATTCCAAAGGCCCACATTACCCCAATTATTACGACAAACATCGATATAAAGGTGGCTCTGAAAGATCTGAAAAAAAGAAAAAAGATCAGACTGGTCAGCAACACGGCTGATACAACAAAAACACCTATTTCATCTAAAATGTTCTGCGCATTCAAAGTCCTGATATAGGGCATACCTGAGATTTTGACATCCAAGCCTGTATCTTTTTCAAAAGCAGTGATTAGGGGGATAAAAGTTTTAAAAATAAAATCTTTCCTCTTTTCTGTATTGACGATATTTTTGTCCATGTAAATGGCAGATCTAATAGTTTTACCATCATTATCATAAAGTATATTTCGATAGAATGGGAGTTCTAAAAGGAGCTTTTGCTTAAATTTTTTAATATCGTTAAGCTTGAAATCGTTGGTATCAAAAACAGATTTTAACACAAATGATTTTAGACTTTCATCCTTAACCAATTCTTTTACATTGTTTATCGATAGCACAAAATCTACCTCAGTGAAGGACTCAATTTTATGATTTAGGGCAATCCATTTTTCAAAGATTATGGGTTCGAAAAATTGTTCTTCTTTGAGGGCTATAACAATTAAATTCCCCTCTTCGCCAAATGTTTTTATAAAAGTATCATATTGGATATTTTCGGGATGGTTGCTAGGGAGAAGATTGGCTTCAGTAAAAGTAAACCGCATATATTTCCACTGAGTACCAAAAAAAACAGTCAACAAAATGATACCTGCGATGATTAAGAAGCGGTTTCTTAAAATTAAGTTAGCAACAGTACCCCAAAAAGTATTTTTTTTACGCTTCATTATCGTCAGACATCATCAGCGTTGGGCATACTAAACGGTTAAAATTTCTTTCTCCTTGATACCTATGATGCCATCTACTTTATTAATATATTGATCTGTCAAATCTTGGATGTCTATCTCGGTATTTTTTTTGACATCTTCGGAACTATCGATTTTTTTGATCTCATTGTTGGCATCTTTTCGTGCATTTCTGATGGCTATTTTGGCATTTTCAGCTTCTACTTTAACTAATTTCACCAATTCCCTTCTGCGTTCTTCTGTTAATGGAGGGATATTTATGATCAAAGATTCGCCATTGTTCATGGGGTTAAAACCAAGGTTGGCTTGCAAAATTCCTTTTTCTATTTCAGGTAATAAATCTTTTTCCCAAGGTTGAATACTAAGGGTTCTGGCATCGGGAGTGTTGATATTGGCTACTTGGCTTATGGGAGTTGGGGTGCCATAGTATTCTACCTTTACAGCATTAAGCATCACGGGGTTCGCCTTACCTGCTCTGATGTTGAGCAGTTCTTTTTCTAAATGATTGATGGACGAATCCATACTTTCTTTAGTAGTTTCGGTGATAATAGAAATTTCTTCATTCATTTTGATGATTATTTAAAAATCAACTCGGGTTCCTACATTTTCACCTTTGATGATTCGGCTGAGATTTCCTCTTGTATTCAAATCAAAAACAATAATTGGCAGGTTGTTCTCTTGACTCAATGTAAATGCAGTAGTGTCCATGATCTTGAGTCCTTTATTTAGTACATCGTCGAATGAAAGTTTGTCGAATTTGATGGCTTCTTTGTTTTTTTCAGGATCCTCATTGTAAATGCCATCTACTCTAGTTCCTTTCAGAATTACATCTGCATTGATTTCTATTGCACGGAGTACAGCTGCAGAGTCGGTCGTAAAGTAAGGATTCCCTGTTCCGGATCCAAAAATTACTACCCTTCCTTTCTCCAAATGTCGGGTCGCCCTTCTTTTAATAAAAGGCTCTGCAATTGCTTCAATTTTAATGGCGGTCTGTAACCTGGTTGGAACATCATTATTTTCCAACGCACTTTGTAATGCCAAACCATTAATAACGGTGGCAAGCATCCCCATATAGTCGGCTTGAACCCTATCCATACCCTTACTGGCTCCGGAAACACCTCTGAAGATATTTCCACCTCCGATTACTATGGCGATTTGAGTCCCTGTTTTTTGAATCTCCTTTATTTCACATGCGTATTCGTTTAGCCTAATTGGATCAATGCCATTATTTTGATGGCCCATTAGTGCTTCACCACTAAGCTTAAGAAGGATTCTTTTGTATTTCATAGTTTGGAATTCTACAAATATAGCAAATATAGAGGGAAACGTTACACGGCTTTAAAACTCATATCTGTGGTATTGGCACCATAGGTAAGTGCTCCCATCGATACATAATCTACTCCTGTTTCCGCGAAGGAAATCAGGTTTTGTGCTGAAATATTTCCCGAGGCCTCGGTCTCGAATTTTCCATTGATTTTTTTGATGTTTTCCATCAAAATTTCAGGAGACATATTGTCTAAAAGAATTCTTTTTACCCAAGGAAAACGGATTACCTGATCAATTTCATTTCCATTTCTTACCTCAACAATGACAGGTATTTCCAGGGCATTTTTCATTAAATAAGCCTTTGTTTTTTCCAAAGCTTGAGTTAACCCACCACAAAAATCGGCATGGTTGTCTTTAATTATGATTGCATCAAACAAACCCATACGATGATTGTAGCCCCCACCAATGGAAACTGCCCACTTTTCGGGATAACGAAAACCAGGTGTAGTTTTACGGGTGTCGAGAATTTTACACTTGGTGTGAAGAATTTTCTGACTGAGTCGATTAGAAAGTGTTGCAATTCCACTCATTCTTTGCATGCAATTGAGTACCAACCTCTCGGTAGCCAAAATTGACTTGGCATTGCCTTTAATATGAAAAGCAACTGTTCCAAGTTCCATTTTATCCCCATCTTTGACCAAAGGTTTAATTTCCAAGGAGGGATCGTATCGATTGAAAATTTTTTCTGCCAGCGTCAGACCAGCAATCACACAATTGCCTTTGACCATTAAGAGGGCTTCCCGCTCCAATATATCATTAAAGCAAGCATTGCTGCTATGGTCACCTCCTTGAATGTCTTCTTCAAGGGCTTGATCAATAAATTGATCAATAGCATTTTTATAGGTGTTGTAAAAATTATTCAACGTAATCTTGGTTGTAAAATACTCCTTTATTTTGCTTCAAGTCTTGAGACTGTTTGATCATCAAATAGGCTACACTCACCATATTTCTCAATTCACAAATACCAAGTGTTAATTTATTTTGAAAGTATATGTCTTGAGTTTCCAAAAATATATTTTTTAACTCCATCTCTGCCTCGATCAGGCCTATGGAAGTTTTGAAAATACCCACTTTAGCAGTCATTAAATTTTGCAATTGTTTTTTCATACGCCCAATGGCACTGATTTTTTCATTAGAAATATAATGTTCTTCTTTCCATTCGGGGAGTTTTAGGTAGAAATCTCGTGGAGGAAGGTTTTCCTTCATTTGATTGAGGGAGTCTATTGCAGCCCTATGAGAAAAAACAAGGGATTCCAGCAGCGAATTGGAAGCTAAACGATTGGCACCGTGAAGGCCTGTATAGCTGCATTCTCCTATAGCGTAAAGGCCTTTGAGTTTTGTCTCTCCATAGTGATTGACACTGATACCTCCACAGAAATAGTGAGCGGCAGGAATCACCGGAATAGAATCATGCGGGGGATTGATCCCAACTTTTTGACAATTTTCTTTTATGGTGGGGAATTGATTTTCAAATTCTTTTTCGCTGATGGCTTTACAATCCAAAAGAACATAATCGTCACCGGTTTCATTGACCACCTCTGCAATTGATCGGGCAACAATGTCCCTTGGTGCAAGCTCAGCTTTGGGATGATATTCGGTCATGAACCTTTTGCCGGACATACTTCTTAAAACTCCTCCTTCTCCTCTGACAGCCTCTGAGATCAAAAAAGTATTTCTTTTGATTTTGGGATAAAGGGCAGTGGGGTGAAACTGGACAAAAGGAAGTCCCTCCATAAAAACTTTAGCTCTGTAAGCAGCTCCCAAGCCATCTCCGGTTGCATTTTCGGGATTGGTGGTATGGGAAAAAAGCTGCCCGGCACCCCCGGTGCTCAAGACGGTAATCTGAGCAGAAATTTTAATGATTTCTTGTTCCAAATTGGAAATTACATATGCCCCATAACATCGCTTGTAATTACTTCCACTATGGTGATCTGTAATTAAGTCAACAAGGGTGTGGTTTTGTAAAAGAGATATATTGGAAAAAGTTTTGATCTTTTTGATTAAGGATTCCTGAATTTCAAGTCCTGTTTTGTCTTTGTGGTGTACAATTCTTTTTTCGGAATGCCCTCCTTCTTGTGTAAGGTGTAATCCATTTTTTTGCTTGTCGAAGTGGGTTCCCCAATCGATCAACTCTTGGAGGCGATCATGACCTTCTTTTACAACAAATTTAACCACATCCTGGTCACATTCTCCTGCTCCGGCAATCATGGTGTCTTCAATATGTTTTTCAAAAGAATCTTCCTTAAAGTTTGAAACAACTGCAATTCCCCCTTGGGCATATCTTGTATTGCTTTCCAGCAAGGTATTTTTCGAAATCATAACTATTTCTAGGCTTGGATTTTGCTGGGCTATCTTGATGGCATATGTCAACCCTGAGATACCACTTCCTATAACGAGTATATTGGTATCCATAATTTTAGCCTAGCTTTAACATTCTGGTAATGGGAATTTTGGCTTTTTCTATGAGGCTATCAGAAAGCTGTACTTCGGGTTGTTCATGTTTCAGACACAAATATAATTTTTCTAGTGTGTTTAGTTTCATAAAGGCGCATTCGCTGCAAGCACAAGTTTCGTCTTCTACGGGTGCGGGAATAAAAGTTTTTTCGGGGCAACGTTTTTTCATTTCGTGAAGGATTCCAGCTTCAGTCGCTACAATAAAACACTTTGAAGGATCACTTTGAACATAATTTAACAAGCCCGAAGTACTGCCAATGTAATGTGCAATATTAAGAACTTGAGATTGGCTTTCTGGGTGGGCGATAAATTTGGCTTTTGGGTTTTCCTTAGCGAGTGTGACAATTCTTTCAAATGAAAAAGCTTCGTGAACGATACAAGATCCGTCCCATAATATCATATCCCTTCCGGTTTCTTTGATCAGATATCGCCCCAGGTTCTTGTCGGGTGCAAAAATAATGGTTTCTCCCTCCGGTATGGAATCGATGACCCTTACGGCGTTGCTCGAGGTGCATACTATAGAGCTCAGTGCTTTAATTTCGGCGGAGCAGTTGATGTAGGTTACTACATGTGCTCCGGGATATTGGTCAATGAATTTTTTAAAATCTTCGGGGGGGCAAGAATCAGCGAGTGAGCAGCCTGCATTCAGATCAGGGAGGATGACTTTTTTGGTGGGATTGATTATTTTTGCTGTTTCAGCCATAAAATGTACACCGGCAAAAACAATCATTTCGGCCTCCACCTCCTTCGCGGCTTGAGCCAAGTATAAACTGTCACCCAAATAATCAGCTAACTCTTGAATTTCGGCTTCTTGATAGTAATGTGCCAGCAATACTGCCTTTTTTTCTTTTTTGAGTCGTTTGATCGCTGAAACTAAATCGAGCGCTTTGGGAATGTCTAAATCCAAGTATCCCTTTCGGTCCAACCTATTCATTACCTCATCTGAGGTGAGTTCCATATCCTAATGATTTGCTACAAAATTATTAAAAATCAAGAATTATAAGTTCATCCCGGGATTATAATCGCTCCAGTTTTTCTATAATTTGATCGGGGGTGAGGGCATTT
Source organism: Flavobacteriaceae bacterium (assembly GCA_038129785.1). Taxonomy (GTDB): domain Bacteria; phylum Bacteroidota; class Bacteroidia; order Flavobacteriales; family Flavobacteriaceae; genus UBA8316. The sequence goes on along the minus strand of JAYPMF010000012.1, from coordinate 2,405 downwards.
TCAACTCTATAGGAGCCTATGGCTGTTCTTCTCAATTGGCTCAAATGTCCTCCGGATTGAAGGGCTTTGCCAAAATCGTGTGCCAGTGATCGAATATAAGTTCCTTTTGAACATCTGATATGAAAGTGGAGTTGGGGAGGATTGATTTGGGTGAAATCAAATGAGTAAATGGTCACTTTTCTGGGTTCAATTATTGTTTTTTCACCTTCTCTGGCGTATTCGTAAAGCCGTTTCCCTTCTTTTTTAATGGCAGAGAAAATCGGAGGGTACTGATCAATTTCACCTTCAAAAGTCTTTTTGACTATATTTATTAGTCTTTCTTCGATATGATCGATAGAATAACTTTGATCTATGACTGTTTCGAGATCGTAAGAAGGAGTAGTTGCTCCCAATGTAATTATTCCGGTATAAGTTTTTTCAAGGGCCTGTATTTCACTGATTTTTTTGGTCATTTTTCCTGTACCAATTATTAGGAGTCCCGTAGCCAAAGGATCGAGGGTTCCGGCATGACCTAACTTGAGTTTTTTAAGTTTATGTTTTTTTTTAAAAGCCCACCTTAATTTATTGACCGCCTGAAAAGATGTCCACTCTAGTGGTTTGTCTACCAATAAAAGTTGACCCTCCGTTATGGATTCAAGTGACAAATTCATCTTATAAACTATATAGGATGGCAAGTCCACCCACCATTATACAGTAGAAGCTAAAGTATTTGAGTTTACTTTTTTTTACGAGGGCAATCATCCAACGACAGGCAAAAACCCCTGTAAAGAAAGCACTTAAAAAACCTATAAACAGAGGGAATAGTTCAGTACTTTCTTGTGTTAGATTTCCATCCAAAATACTTTTAACGATACTTCCTAAGATCAAAGGAATAACCATCAGAAAAGAAAACCGAGCCGCTTTATCTCGATCAATCTTCAATAGAACTCCCAGTGCAATCGTGGCTCCACTCCTAGAAATTCCGGGGAGAATAGCTAAAGCTTGTATGAGACCAATAGAGAATGCATTACCGTAACTCAATTCCTTGTTGTTTTCATTGACCCGATCTGCCCAATACAAAAGTAGGGCAGTAATCATCAACATGATTCCCACCAGAGCAATTTTACCATCGAAAAGCGAGGCTATTAAGTCCTCAAAAAAAAGGCCGATGAAAACGGCAGGAATCATGGAAAGGACGATTTTTTTACTGAAGTTTAAATGCTCTCCTTTTTTTAATATCATTAAATCTGAAAGAATCAATGCAATATCTTTTCTGAAAACAAAAAGGGTGCTGAATGCAGTTCCGGCATGAAGTGTAATAG
>JAYPMF010000012.1:0-1094 GCA_038129785.1 Flavobacteriaceae bacterium | reverse complement strand
GTGTAATAGTAATCAATAAGCCTTGTTGTTTTTCATAATCACTTCCAAAAATGGCTTTGACCAATTCTAAGTGTCCGCTGGAAGAAACGGGTAAAAACTCTGTTAAGCCTTGAACAATCCCAAGAATCAGGGTTTCTAGCGCACTCATTTACTTTTTTTTGGAGGCATTAAAATGGTATAAATTGCCAATCCAAAACCCATAAGAACAATGGTGGGTGCCAATCTGATTCTGCGGAAATTAAAAATTTCAGGGTTAAAAACATTGGGATCTTCACTTCCTCCACCTGCCATGATAATAAATCCGATTGCAATAAGTGCAATAGATAAGAGTAAAAATCGATAATTTCTTTTGTTGAATAGGAATTCTTTTTTTGGGTTTTCGTTACTCATCTCAAGAATTTAGTTTACGGCGTCAGATTTCAGGTTTAAATACCGTTGTGTGGCAAAGAAAGTACTTATACTTGTGATCCCCAAACCCAAAAGGAATACTCCCACAAAAACCAACACCGGCTCCAAAGGATTTTCAAAAATTTGTAACTCCGGAAAGCGTTTTTGTATTTCATAAATGACCAAGACCATTCCTGACATTGCAATAATGGATCCCAGAGTACTCATCATCAAGTGGATTTTAATAAAGGGTCTTCGGATAAAGCTTTTGGTTGCTCCCACAAGTTGCATCGTTTTGATAATTAATCTTTTGGAGTAGATAGACAGCCGAATGGAACTGTTGATCAATAGAACGGCTACAAGAACAAATAGGCTACTGGCCAACACCATCCCAAAAGTTATTTTTTTGATGTTTTGATCTAACAATTCCAGTAGGGGTCGATCATAAACCACCTCACTTACGTAGCTGTATAGAGAGATGTCCTTACTCAGTTTCGAAACCATAACAGGATTTAAAAAAGGAGCCTTGAAATACACGTCTATTGAATTAAGCAACGGATTGTAACCCAAAAACTCCATAAAATCTTCACCAATTTCGTTGGCGTGTCTTTGGGAGGCTTCTTCTTTTGAAACATAAATGACTTTTTTGGTGGCAGAATTTAAACGTAAGGTTTTTTGAAGTTGTTTTAGTTCTACCTCTTTGGCAG
>JAYPMF010000011.1:11216-24661 GCA_038129785.1 Flavobacteriaceae bacterium | reverse complement strand
CATATTTAAAACAGAAAAAATTTGCTTTATTAATGTTTAGTTTTAATACGCAAAATTTACGTGTGCGCACACAATAAATGCAATATATGAATAATGTTAAAAAAAAATAAATTTTTTAACCTTTTTTTAAATAAGTGGCCAGTTAATTGATAAACTGCTAATAGTTTTTTATAATGTTTAATTTTTCAAAATGAATATTCTTATCATACCAGACTCTTACAAAGGCTGTATGTCCTCACAGGAAGTGGCTGTTGTGATGAAAAGTGCAGTTAAAAAAGTCTTCACTGCTCCAAATTGCAAGCTTTTGCCATTCTCCGATGGTGGTGAGGGAGCATTAAAGGTATTAGAGGAAAATATTGATGGAAAGTTAGTAAGTTGCATGGTTACTGATGCTTTATTCAGACCTATTGAAGCTGATTATTTTTGTTTTAAAGATCAAACTAGTGCCTGGATAGAATTATCTAAAACAGCAGGTTTGAATCAGCTAGATTCTCATGAGTACAATCCACTTGTCACTTCTACGTGGGGAACTGGTAAAATGATTTATGAAGCATTAAATAAGGGATGTAATAAAATCTATTTAGGGGTGGGCGGGAGTGCCACTCATGATTTTGGGACAGGAATAATAAGAGCTTTAAATGGCCAATTTTTAGATAAAGAAAATAATAGATTAATCAGTGGTGGGGGTGCTATTTCACAATTAAATCGAATTGATTTATCTAAATTAGATACACGTGTTGATAATTTAAAATTTATAGTTGCCTGTGATGTAAAAAATCCTCTATTAGGTAAGGATGGGGCTGCAATTACTTTCGCAAAACAAAAGGGAGCAAATCCTGAAATGATTGATCAACTTGAACTTGCAGGTAAACAATTTACAAAAGTGATATTGAATCAATTTGGAATCAATGTGGGATCAAAAATTGGTGGTGGTGCAGCAGGAGGAGTAGGTGCAGGACTATATGGACTTTTGAATGCTGAGCTTAGAAATGGTTTTGATTTGTTAGCAGATTTTTCAGGATTAAGAGAGCAAATCAATGAAATGGATTTAGTAATTACAGGAGAAGGATATTTTGATAATCAAAGCTTGTATGGAAAATTACCGTTCAAGGTTGCTCAATTAACGAAACCTAAGAAAATACCAACTTTAATTATGGCAGGACAAACATCCATAAATAATATACCCAATATGCCACATGTTAAAATTTACAATACAAAACCTGAAAAATTGACTCTAGAAAAGGCACTAAAAAATGCACCTCAAAATCTGGAGACAAAACTTTACGAAGTTCTCAAGCAGTTTAACACAAAAGAAATATAGATATGATTTTTTCTATTTTAAGTATTTTTTTGACAATAATGTGGATCATTATTGGAACTTCCTACAAAAAATTCCACCCTTTTTTAGTTCTTTTAGTTGCTCCATTCTTATTGGCAATACTCTTAAATATCCCGCTTATGGATGCTTTGGAGCAAATCAAAGAAGGCTTCGGTAAAATCATTCAAAACATTGGACTATTAGTTTTGTTTGGGACAATTATTGGAGTTGTTCTAGGCGAATCAAAAGCAACACTCTCTATTGCAAACTGGATTCTTAAGCGTCTAAAAAAACTCCCATTGGCTTATTCAATAAGTTTTATAGGTTATTTAGTTTCTATTCCTGTTTTTTGCGATGCAGCCTTTGTAATCTTGTCCCAACTCAATAAAACATTATCGCAACAAACGAAAACTCCATTGGCAGGTCTAGCAGTAGCTCTCTCTACAGGACTTTTCGCTCCTCACGTTCTTATTCCACCTACACCTGGACCTCTTGCTGCTGCAGCAAATTTAAATCTTGACAATATATTGTTATTAATTGTTTCAGGTGGAGCATTGGCATTTATACTAATTTTGGTAGGTGGAGCTTATGGAAATTATCTTATAAATAAAAATCCTAAAAAAACTATTAAGAGGGAATTAAATAATAAAACTCAACAACAAATAATTCAAAACCTACCAAATTTTAAAGTATCGATCATTCCAATCATATTCCCTATTTTTTTAATGTGTTTGGGTGGACTTTTGACTTTTCTGGAAAAGGATTTTACAGGAATCTCTATCATCCGTTTTCTATCTAGTCCATCAATTGCTTTATTAATAGGGATGATTTTATCTTTTAGACTATTTGGTATGAGTAAATTAAGTTTGATATCTAATGCTGTTACTAAAGGAATTGAAAAGTCAGCACCGATATTAATCATTACTGGATTGGGAGGAGCTTTAGGAAGTGTCATTCAAAATATCCCACTTCAAGATTATGCGGCCAATATTGCATCATATGAATCACTTGGAATTTTAATACCTTTTGCCATGGCAGCACTACTTAAAACAGCTCAAGGTTCATCCACTGTTGCAATTATAACAGCTTCTTCCATTATTTTTCCTGTAATGCCTATATTAGGTTTAGAAGGAGAAATAGGAAAGATTTGGACAATTTTGGCAATAGGAGTCGGCTCTATGACAGTCTCTCACGCCAATGACTCTTATTTTTGGATTGTATCACAAATGAGTGATATGGATATAAAAACAGCCTACAAAACCCATACTCTTGGGACCTTTTACCAGGGAACTGTAGGTCTGCTAATTGTATTTATTTGTTATTCGATTTGGAAATTCATTTGATTGAATTCATATTTAATACAGTGCTTTTTTTGTAGTTTAGATTAGTGATATAAATAAAGGTTTTATATGATAACAATTAAAGACGACTTTGGAAAAAATTACGTTATTAAAGACCTAAAAAAATTCAAAAAACACCTTTTGGATTTCCATTCCAAAAACGGAAAGGGAGACAATAGTGTTCATGAAGAAAATGGATACTGGTTTAAGGTTACGGATAGATTTTATAAAAAGGTAATGTCAATATCAGAGTAATTTTAAACGGTTTATATCATAATGTTTTTGACAAAGTCATTAAAAATCTATCCAGTATTTTAAAAAATAAAATTCATACTTTAACAAATCATGTTATATAAAATGAACAAAAGGATGGATCATTTTAAAGTGCTAAAACTCATCATTGGCATCATATTAATCTTTCATTTTTTTGGATGCAGTCCGGATAATACATCAAACGATAATAGAATTAATACTGAAAATTATTCTGCAAGCTCAGGTGATAACTCAGAAACTAAAGAAACAAAAGAGACAAATCACCCTTTTTTAATTGTCACAAAAGATATGTTTTCGACACTCAGGGAAAAATCCAATAAAGAGCCCTGGAGATCAATGAAAGAGGACGCTATTACAAGAGCTTCAAAAGCCCCAGAGAGTAATCACTACGGTACACTTCAAAAATATGTTGGTGCTGCTGCTTTAGCTTACATTTTGGATGAAGCAAAAAGTGAAGAGTATGCAAATAAAGTTAGAGATGTCATATTAAATAGGTTTTCAACTCTAGATATTAAAGAGTCTTCTAGTTGGAGTAATGTGGTACCTAACATGGGGGCTTTTTTCTGTGCAATTCTCGCTTTGGACATTGTCTACGATGCACTGACTTTGGAAGATATCAAAAAATGTGAAGCATTGATTTCTGACAGAATTTCTAGGGTAAACCGGTCCGGTTCATGGAAAACAGCTCGCTATGGCACTCATGGAACCTGGGACATCTACAAAGGGGATCGTGTTGATCAAGATGACAGTTACTATTATGCGCTAATTAATCAAATTACCCCTGATGGAGTTAGTCCAGTTACAAATACATATGCTTGGTCAAGGGTTGGCGGAGGAGATAGTAGGGTTTCAAAATCTGGTTATATGGATGTACTTGAATTTACCGGAATTGATAGAAGGTATTACAATAATGAAAGAATTCAAAAATTCATGCAATGGCAATTTGGTTCTAGTATTAATCCCTCAAAGGAGTTAGCTATATTTGGTGATATGCTCCCCACCGAAACAATTGGTAATTCAATGTTGTATCGAAGGGTTGTAAATTTTGATGATGAAGCTGCGGGTTATGCCGCATGGTTTCTAGAAGGAATTCCATCCATTGGGCATATACTTACTTATATTTTACCCAAAAAAGAGCTTCCTACAGCTTTATTGCCATCAAGTCAAATCTATGAAAATGGAGGTGCTTTTTTTAGAGATAAAGAAGATAATCCTTTTGGATTACACGGAGTTTTATACAATATTAAGTCTCAAAATGAGTGGCATACCCACAATGAAGTCAATGGACTTTCTCTCTCCGGATTGGGTAACCGTCTATTAGTCAATGGAGGAAGGTTGGGTCCTCCCACCCGAGAAGCCAAACTCAACAATACTTTGACCATCAATGGAGAAAACCACAATGGATTTACTGGAGCAGGAATTGTAGAAGGGTTTACAGCTGATGGCTTGGATTATGCCAAAGGAGATGATGGTGATGCCATTCGTTTCAAGGACCATTCCAGAAATATGATTATGGTTCAAACTACTAACGATGCCAATGGATATTTTATTATATATGATGAGGTTGATGCAGATCCTAGTGACAAGGTCAAAAATTACCTGCATCCTGCAAGTCAAAATAATATCATCACTAATGAGAATCTGCGGGAATATACTGCCCCGATTGATCATTATCCCACCCTACCAGCAGGAATGGTTACTTTTTACTTTGTCTCAACTCCAGAAGCTGTAAATATCGAAAAATCTCAATCTGCTGTTCCAGACCGTTATCCAGGATATCCAGATCATAATCGCTTGGAGTCGATATATTCTGTCAATGATGAGGGCAAAAAATTTTTAACCACTCTTATTTTTCCCCATAATCATTTGGTAGCTAAACCAACATTTCAAAAATTTTCATCCGAAGATTTTGATGGAATCAAATTCAGTCAGGGTAATGTGACTGACTTCCTTATTACTTCTGAAAACAGTCCAGTAAATTTTGATGAATCATCTTTTACTGGCAACCTATGTTGGGTAAGAAAAAAAAGCAATACCCTCACTTCTTTTTTTGTAAAATCAGGCACAAACTATTTGGATAATGGTATTGGCTTTGAATCAGACAATCCAGTAACGATTTATATAAAAGGATCCAACGGGATCGTTATTTCTGATGGGGCTACCCTAAGACTTAAAGGAAGTGTTTTGTCTAGAGTCAACTTTGAGAGTAATGTTATTATTAACAGTTCCTCGGAGGATCATATCGAAGTAGTATTGGGAGCAGGTAAATTTACATTTCAATAGTTCAACAGAATACGGTGAAATCAATTTATTTTCAAAGCAGTTAATGAGGGCAAGTTCCCCAAACAGGATGATACTTGTCTATAAGTGCCGAGCTTACAGAGAAATGTTCGGCTTTTACTTTAATATTAGTGACGCACCATTGAGATAAATCTTTATTAAATAATTTGGCATATTCAAACATACTGCTCATCAAAGTAACACTTGAAGTATCCCAATCGCCAATATCTTGATTAAATGAATAAGCATAAGTAAACATTCCACGCATATCAGTTACATTAGAGGTGTCCCATTGTCCAATATCCTTGTCAAAGGAGCGAGAATTAAAAAACATTCTTCGCATACTGGTTACATTTGATGTATCCCAGCTAGATATGTCTTGATCAAATAATTTATTGTCTCTAAACAATGAACTCATGTTTTTTACCTGTGATGTACAAACAAAAACAACCTCCATACCGTCAGCCACCATTTGTCTTAACTTTTCCTCACTAACAACTGTGTATTCTCTTCCGTTAACCGAGCCCTTTTCTTCAAGAGTTGCCTCAGGACACTTTACGGTCATTTGGTTGTCGTCTAAGTAAATTTTTGGGTTGATATTTTTGGCTTCAAGTCTACCTGAAGTTTTAATTTGAGAGTCATAATCAAGTTTGTCTTCACAACTAAAACTTATGAAAGAGATAATTAATAAAAGAACTTTTTTTCTCTTCAATTTTTTTTTTTTGAAGAATGAACATTTATACAAATAGTTAAAATAAAACCATTTGTTTGGAAATCAAAAATTACTGAATAAATCCATTTTTAATTCAGTTTAAGTTATTTATATTATTTATTTAATGCATTAACAGTATAATCCCCAGGTTCAAATTCTAAAGCAATATAATCATCAAACCTTTTTTGAAAACTTATATTGGTATCAATTTGAAAAAATTGGCCATTCTTCCAAATTTCTTTTTCATTTATTTCAATTACAAAGGATTTGATTTTTTGAATTGGTACATATATTATTGAAGTGATATTCTTTGGAATAATAGCTCTGATTTGTAATCCTACTTCTGAGCCTTTTTTTCTAAGCTTTTTTAACTTAACATTTATATCACCAGCTGAAGACGGAACTAACCCCTCACACCACTCTAGATCATATAAATTAGGTTTAATTTTAATTTTTTTCCAACCCGGTAAAATTGGTTCAACACCAAGAATCTTCTCAGGAAGAAGAGCTGTTGGCCCAGAACACCAAGCATGCGATTTTGATCTTCCCAACTTAGGAATCCAATTTTCAAACCAAGCCCCATTAAAATCATTTCTATTCATTTGCTCTCCCCAGTTTTTTCTAATATAATCAAGAGCCCATTGGCCTTTACCCTCAGAAAACATAGAATTAAGAAGCCAATAAGAAAAAGATTGTTCACATGATTTACCTTCAGCCTCAATAAACTTTACCAAAGAAGGTTTATAATTTTCATCAACAAGACCATATTTTAGAGCATAGACTTGTGTTTGCTGAGTAATTCTAGAACTTTTCAAGCCATCTTTAAATAATTTTTCTTTTTTGAGCCACATGAATTTTTGTACAGACTGTTTTATAACTTTAGCTTTCTTATACCATAATTCTGCTTGGGTTAGGTCACCAATTATATTGCGAGCTAGCCATGCTGCTGAATTTAATGCACCAAAATATAAACAATTCATTGCAGTATTTTCTCCATCTACATCCATTTTAAAAGTATCAGGATGATCTAAAACAACCCAACCTGGAACTTTTCCTAATAGCTTTCTTTCATTAGATTCATAACCTTCAAAATATTTCAATAATAATTTTAAATTCGGATAAATCTGTCTGACTAATTCATGATCCTTATAGAACATATAGTGCTCTTTTATCATAAGAATCCATTCTAATTGATAATCAGGGATGTAAGCAGAAGTTTTTGGTCCTAAACGATAGTCAGTTGGATGGCGACCACGGATAGCACCTTTATCTGAAAATCTTTGGGAAAATGCACCACTTATAATGGAGTAATCATGTAATAATTTTATGTTAGTATCAAAACTATAGGCTGAATACCGAACCATATAGCGACTATCTCCCGCAATATATTGTGTTTGCTCACGCCAAGGAGTATCCATCCAAGTGTCCTGAGCGCAAATCTGCATGGACCACCTGCCAATTTCCCATATATCATTTAGCGTACTGTCTGAGCACAAAAAATATCCTTTATTTTTTACTGGAAATGATCTAAATTTTGCTGAAACATTTTCAATCTTAACCTCTTCATTTTCCTTTATGGCAAAATATCTAAAGGATCTCCAAGTAATAGGGTTCCAACTTTGAAGGCCCTTCTTAGTTATATATAGGTCGATATAATTTACATTGTCAGCCATCAATGGAATGCTATCTTTTCCAAGAGTCTCTGCTGTTCCAATCTCAAGAGTTAATCCTGACTCTATTGAATTAGCAACAAAAAGAGGGTATGCAGTAATGGCTTTTCCAAAATCATAAATATGGAGGCCGTTTCTACTCCATTTTCTAACTGGAGAGATTTTTTTAAAAAAGGTACGCTCCCTATTAATGACTAAAATCTTATTCCATGGATCTATAGGAGGAACTCCGATTTCAGTAGCATTTTCCCAATTCGAATCATTAAAATGGTTAAGTTCCCAACTATCGTAAGCAAGTCTTGCGTCGTAATTTTCCTGCCTTCCTATAGTGTGATCAATTTGACGGTGATCAGTTTTGTTGTTCCAAGCTTTTGCTTTTGCTACTAGCCAACTTTTATCACTGTTTAGCTTGATAATTTTTTCCTCAGAGTCTATAATTTTTGATTGAAAGAAAAAACCTCCTCTACCATTCATTCTATGATGTAACCCTTCCCCTACGTTATAAACAAGAGCAGCTATTGTATTTCTGCCTGATTTAAGATAAGGAGAAATATCAATTTCTTCATAAGTTTGATACTCAGGGTCTGGGTTCGTTGGAACGCGATCAATGTATTCACCGTTTATATAAAGTTCGGCGAAGGAAAATGCTGAGACGTATGCTTTTGCCTCTTTTATTGAATTATTTAATCTAAAACTTTTACGAATATGTAAGTAATAATTTTTTGGATTCGGGTCTCCAGAATCCCAAATCCAATTAGCCTCTGGCTTTTGTCCTTCAAAGGATTGTGTGTCAAGTGAAATAAAACCATCTTTACTTGAAAGTTTATTTTGACATATACAAAGTTGGCATATTGTAAAAAAAAATAAAAATGTTGTCTTTTTTTTTAATTCCATTAAAATCTAAAATTAAACAAGTTTAATCTGAGTGTCTTTTAATAGTTTTTTCAATCCCATTAATTTTAAAAGCTAATAAATCAACATTAAAATGAGTACCTAGTCAAAGGTTAATTCTGCATTATTCTTTTGCAAATCAAAAAACTCAGAATTCATTGTATTAATTTTTTTTCCTCCTACAAAAACATTTTTTAAATGTACGCTTAAATCATTCTTTTGGGTTTGGGAATAGTGCCTAAAAAAAGCCCACTTATTGGGAAAGGCCACTTTAAAAATACAATCCTCAATCGTAATATTTTGTATTCTACCCAAAGATGAAGTATTTCTATTTCTTTTGGTAATATAAAAATTGATCCCAGTTTGCTTTCGATCTGGATGACAATACTCAGCATGAATATTTTTAAACAGAACATTATTTACCAATGCTCCATCTCTGACATTGATTCCCATCACCCGGTCCGATTCGATAATGTCGTTATTCTCAAAAATAATATTTTGCATTCGTTCGCAATAGGTCTCAGTTCCTATTTTTAAACCTGATTTCTTAGTTAAAAATACATTATTACGAACGGTAATTCTCTCTGCATTGGGGATTTGTTGTTGATTTTCACCATATCCTGTACATTTTATAGCAACAGTATCATCTCCAGCCCATCCAAATGAGTTTTCAATCAAAACATCACTAGAACTATCAGGATCCCATCCATCTAGACTTCCAAGATGCTTATTTTCAATGGGGTTGTTCATTAATTTACAATATCGAAAACTAATGTGCTTGGAGTTTAGGATATGAGTATTCCATCGAGCAGCATCTTTTAATATTATTCCTTCTATTTGAACATTAGTTGAGCGGTAAATGAATAAAAGTCTTATAGCTCTATTCTTTATCGGTTTCTCACGGTGAGAAAGAGCATTAATTTGGGTCCCGTTGCCATCTATTGAACCCAAGCCAGAAATACGGAGGTTTTTAACATCTTTAATAAGAATAAAATGATTGATATTTGGTATGTCCTTTGAATAGTAACTAGCCAGAGAATTGTCATCAGCTATAATTCTTGCATTTTTAGCAAGGTGAATGTGGCTATTACTCCTAAACTCAAGTTTATTTGACTTATATTTTCCAGGCGGGAAATAAAGTGTTTTTTCACTCCCAGAAATGTTATTCAAAGCCATTTGAATTTTAGAAGTTTCATTTATTTGACCACTATTATCAATATCATATTCGTCAACTATATTTATACTTTTTTCCGGAATAACTTCAGGAGTTTCAAATAATAAAACCAAACGTTTTGTAAAGTCTTGATCTTGGCTAAATCGAATAACGACATAACCCAATCGATCCATTTTGAAATTAAGTTGATTAGACGATTTATCAGCCTTTATTTTATATCGCTTTGGTGAGATTGACCATTCAGAAGCATTAAAATAAAAATCGGTAGAGGCTACCCTAATCTGAATAGGCTTTCCTCTAAAAGTTATACGAGCAAATTTATAGCTCGATAAACCGTGATTCAACGGAACATCGTTTTGTTGATGAACTTTAACAGGATTACCATCAGCAAAAACGTTAAAGGTCTGCGCTTTTAATTGAAAAACTAATAAATAAATAAAAATTGAAAGGAAAAACCTCATAAAATAAATTTCTATTTAAATAAAGGCATTTGTCTCAAATTAATTGCTCTGTGAAATGATTTATTGGGCAAACGCTGGGTTGTATTTTCCCCTTAAGTTAAAGCCAGGAAAGTTTCGCATTGTCGAATATCGCGGGTAGCTGTCAAAGACTGGATTGTCAGAAATACGCGGATCGCCCTGTTCTTTTAGATCAGATAGCAGTTGTTGTTTGAGTTGGATTAACACCTCTTTATACTCTGGTAACACAGCGATGTTTTGAGTGCAATAGGGATCTTTTTGAATGTCGTACAATTGTTCTTGTGGTCTTTTAGCAAATGCCCTATCAAAATATGGGGTGTCTTGCATGGCCATGATCTCCTCCTTGGAAGGTGAGGGGTCTACATCGTGGTAGCCAGGATAGAGGGCTTTGAAACCTTTAACCATGCTTCTTTGGTCATTCTGTGGGGTTGAGGGAACCGGGTCTCCCTGAGGCCAGCGGTCAGGATTAAAGTGATATACATATAAGAACTCTTGGGTTCTGATTGCTCGGGCAGGGTAACCCAAATTATCAGGTCTGGCATGGGTATGACGTTCCCTTCCGGTAAGTACATACTCTCGGTGTGGAGAATGTTCTTCATTTGTCAAAACAGGAAGTAAACTTTTTCCGGTGGGCGTCATGGCATCTTCCAATCCCACCAGTTCCATCAAAGTAGGCGCCAAATCGATCAATCCGACAGGCTCATAAACTTCTTTCCCCTTTATGACATTAGGCAGTGAGATCGCAAGTGGAACATGGGTGCCAAACTCCTGAACATTGGCTTTAGCATAAGGAAAAGGCATGCCGTTGTCGGCCGTTACTAAAATAAAGGTATTTTCTAACTCCCCTTTTTCTCTTAAAAAATCGATCATCTGTAGGAGGTGGTTGTCAAAATGCTCAACCTCAAGTATGTAGTCCAATAGATCGTTGCGGACAACCTCTGTATCAGGCAAAAAATCTGGTACTTTTACGGTCTCGATTTTTTTTCCTGCTTTTAACCCGCTCTGGTATTCATAGACTCGATGGGGTTCGAAGGCACCATACCAAAATACAAAGGGTTCTCCATCCTTTTTTTGATTAAAAAAATCTTTAAAATTTTTTGCATAATCATTAGCCCTTATTCCCTCCGTAGGCGGATCGGCCAACTGATATCTGTTATATGCTTTACCTACAGGATTTTGTTTTCGCCCACTAATTTCCCAGTTGCCAGGACTCCAGGGTTTTCCGGTATAACCCACAAAATATCCTAGTGAATCCAATATCTCTGTAAAAACTTTAAATTTAATAGGAAAATTACTAGCATGGGTACCTGCTTCCTCCAACTCCCAAATATTTTTTCCGGTTAATATAGCTGCCCTGGAGGGACTGCATTGAGGAGCTGCAACGAAAGCGTTGTGAAATAAAACTCCATTCTGGGCTATATAATCAAAAGCTGGGGTTTGGGTTTCTGCAAAACCATATATACCCGTATGTGGATAGGAATGATCGTCGGCAATGGCTATGAGGATATTAGGTGGTGGTTCTTTTACCTTGACAGCTGGGGCGCAGCAGAAAGTAACTAATACAAATAAAAATAAAAGGACGAATGGGTTTAATGTTTTCATTTAATGGAAATTGAGTTGAGATGTTTAATGGAATCGAGTTGTTTTTTTAGTTGTTCTAATTTTTTGGGGAATTTATAAGAAACATTATTATTTTCTGAAGGGTCATCTTTGAGGTTGAAGAGGCGTTCTGGCGTTTCTCCTCGAGGAGTCGGTAAGTTTGTCGGTGGTGTAAATCCTCCGGAGCCTCTTTTTTCAATCATTTTCCAGTCACCATATCGGATGGCAAAATGCCCAAGTGAAGAATGATGAATTATCGGGTTAACTTCCTTTAGGGAATTCGAATCAGTTAACTGCCCAAGCAGGCTGTAACTGTCCAATGCATTTGAAGGGGTGCTAAGCAATTCCGCAACAGTTGCATAGAAATTGGCCAAAGAGTGCGCACCATAAGCAACACTGCCCTGGCTTATCCTATTTGGCCATCTGACAATAAAGGGAACTCGGTGTCCAGCCTCGTAAATATCTCCTTTCATACCTTTAAGGTGTTTAGCGGCTCTGTGATTATATTTCTCAATGTGGTGTGGTTTCCAATAGGGGCCGTTGTCACTGGTAAAAACGACCAGAGTTTCGTCCGCAATACCTTGTGCATTAATATAAGCAAGCAATTGCCCAATTTGATCATCAACCATCTGAACAAATGCACCGTACATTCCTGCATCAAATTTGTAAGGATCCTTTTCTTTGGGCACCCAAGGGGTATGGGGAGCTGCTAACGGAAGGTAGAGAAAAAAAGGAGCATCATTTTTTTCTGCTTTGTCAATGAAGGCTTTAGCTTTTTGGATAAAATTAGGTAACACATCATAAAAATCAAATCCTTCTGCCATAGGGCCAGGCCGCCAAAAATCATAATCTTTATCTCCTTCCAGATTGCTACCATTGGTGTAGGTAGAGATATCTTGGGTAAATTTTTCGTTTTCCAAATATAAGTAAGGGGGTATATCAAGAGAGGCAGGAAGAATATAACTGTAATCAAAACCCACTTGAGTTGGTCCCTTGGTTGGGTTTTTGGAAAAATCAATGATTTCTTCTTTGTAATCAGTGATCAAACCCCAATCGTTACGTATGACTTGATTTTCTCGATAGGAGGTTTTGAGTTGCCAATCCAAACCAAGGTGCCACTTACCTACAACAGCTGTTTGATAGCCATTTCGTTGTAATAATTTGGCAACCGTTTCCTTTTCATCCGGAATCATTAAAGGGCCATAACTCCATAAGACCCCTGATTTTAGTGAGGTTCTCCATGCGTATTCTCCAGTAAGAATACTGTATCGGGTAGGCGTGCATACTGAGGAGGTAGAGTGCATGTCCATAAAGCTCATTCCCTCACTAGAAAACTTATCTAAGTGTGGGGTTTTGATTTTTGAAGCCTTGTTATATACTGATAAATCTCCGTAACCCAAATCATCCGCCAAAATATAAATGATGTTTGGAAGCTTAATGTTTGATTTTTTTTCAGGCAGACAACTACAAAATAGTATTAGACTTACTATATAAAAGTATTTAATTTTCATCATTTTACTTTGGATTTGAATTCATTCAGTTGAAGCCCGTCTACGCTGTAATGTTTTACAGAAATACTTCCTCCCTCATTAGGGTCAATTGTAACAGTCATAGTACCCCCTGTAACATTCAAATACAAATGCTCAGGTCTAAAATCTTCTTGTTTCCAACCCCCTGCATGCTCATTGCTGTTGGGCCCAATAGAAAAT
>JAYPMF010000011.1:0-11116 GCA_038129785.1 Flavobacteriaceae bacterium | reverse complement strand
ATCTTCTTGTTTCCAACCCCCTGCATGCTCATTGCTGTTGGGCCCAATAGAAAATTCAACGATTCCATATTTTGGATGCTTTGAAACGTATTGCCAATGGCGGTCACCACATACTATATACATATTGGATTGTGAAGCGATAAATTTTCGAATTTGTTCACCTTCGTAATAAAAACCTTTATTAGAATGATTATCCTTTTTTTGGTATCTATCAGGTCCAATTATCGGTGTAGGGCTGATTAACAATTTAAAAGTAGCATCAGAGGCTTTGACAGTCCTTTTAAACCATTTCATTTGTTCTTTGCCCCAAATGGTTTTTTCAGGCCCATCCGTCATAGTGTTGGGACTCCGATAATCCCTCCCCTCAACAAGCCATATTTGTAAATCTTTACCCCAACGGAATGTTCGATAGGTCTTGTCTTTGATGGGCATCTCTTGACGAAAAACTTCCAAACCCTGTTCAAATGTAAATTCTCCCATAAAGGAAGTTTCAATACCCCGATAACTATCATTAAACCAAGCATCATGATCGTCTTTTTCAAAGTAGCTGGTCACTTGTGAATGGAACGATTTATTCGTGGGTAAACTAAACATTCTGTTCCAATTATGATGAGCCATCGCTTTGTTTTTTGCCGTATTGTCATAATAGACAATATCACCGGCATGGACAAAAAAATCAAGGTCAAGACTTTCTAAAAACGGGTAAATTTTGTAACCGTCAGGATGGTCTTGATCAGGATAACCTTGACAAGTACTGGCAGCAAAGACTATTTTTTTTGAGGTTTGGTTATCTGGTGGGGTTTTAAATTTACCTTTCATTTGGGCACTGATGACTCCTCCATTTTCAGGTCGAGCCTCTACAAGCAAAAAATAAGTACTTCCTGATTCAAGATTATTAAGAATGAATTTCCTACTGAAATTGGCTTTTGAATCAACCTCCTCCCAAGGAGTAATTTGCCATTCACTACTATCAATTTTTCTGTATTGTAACCGGACTTCCCCTTTGCTCCCTGGAACAGCACCCTCAATTGTGTTGATGTCGTATCCATACGGAAAATAAATCATTCCATTTTTATCTCTTCGGGTCTTTCTAATATGCTTTTTTCCAGTATCTGGATCTGTGTAAAGTGCTACAGGTTGGGGAGCATCACTGACCCTGTTTTTATTTAGAGTCAAACGAGTCCAAATAACTGCTTCCGTTTGGGAAACGTCTCCGATTCTAATCCCTGTAGCAAGATAAGGTCCTTTCTGATTTGTTGATTGGGAAGTTAATTCTGCAGGTAGAATTATAAATAAAAATAGGATTGTAAAAAGACTTACAGACAATTGATTGAATCTCATTTATTTGATTTTTTACTTTGTTTTGAAGTATTTAAAAAATAATCATTGACGGTATGATTGCTTCCGTATTTCCATTCAGCATTAATTTTTGGAAGTTGAAATCGCATGGATTTTTTTACCGAATCCAAAGCAATAGTTTTCGAAAGGTTATTTCGCTCCCCTGGGTCATCCTTGAGATCATACAATTCCTCCGAACCATCCTCATAACTTATGTAACGATATCGACTGTTTACCAAACTATGATTGTTTTTACCATAGGTGGTAATGGCAACAACTGAGGGGTCTTCGGGTTGAGTGAACAGGGGAACAAGACTTTTACCTTCATTCGATTCGTTTTTAGGTAAGCGAGTTAAATCTATGAGGGTAGGGTAAACATCTAACAATTCAACCGCCTGTTGAATTTTCATTTTTTTATCTCTCCAAGGTAATTTAAAAATCAGTGGGACACGAGTAGATTCACTCCACAGAGTATGTTTACCAAAAGATCCTTTTTCCCCTAATTCATAGCCATGATCTGACCATAAAACAACGATAGTATTATTTTTATAGTTGCTGTTTTGAAGTGCATCGAGAACAATTCCTACTTGGTGATCTACAAAAGAAATACAAGCCAAATAAGCTTGTACGATATTCTTCCACTCCCCGGTTTGGATGGCCCATTCAGTGGTGGGCATCATTCCTTTGTATGCAACTCTCTTTGCAATTTCTGGCAAATCGTCAAAATCATTTGGCAAATATAAGGGGAGAGTTACCTGGTCGGGTTGATAGAGATCAAACCATTTTTTCGGGGCGTGCCAAGGGACATGAGGACGAATAAAACCAACGGCCATAAAAAATGGACGGTCGTGTTTTTCTTGTAGCTGCTTTCTGGCCCAATAGGCATAACGATAATCTGACATCAAGGAATCTCGGTCAGGATATGGCCCCCAATCTGTTGAAGTTCCTTTATTACTCCACTTAATTGGTTTATCCGGGCGTGGACCAAAACCAGTAACCCTTCCTCCAGAAACCTCGAAGACTCCTTTCGGTGCATGGTTGTGAAAAATTTTACCAATGCCAATAGTTTTATATCCATGATCTTTAAAATATTGAGGTAAAAAACGAACTGACTCCATCAGTTTACTCCCTTTCCTCAAATTTTCATCTTTAATCTGTCCGTATATTCCTGTAGTTGAAGGTCTAAATCCTGACATAATTGAAGCTCTTGAAGGGCCACAAATCGGTGCCTGACAATGAGCATTGACAAATAGGATCCCCTCATTGGCCAGCCGATCGATGTTGGGGGTTTTAACATCAGGGTGAGCACCTAAAATACCTATCCAATCATTTAAATCGTCAATACTTATCATTAAAACATTAGGGGGGGTATTTTTTTGATCACTCACTTGACAACTTAATTGTATATTTAAAAATACGAGTGTAAGGATTGAGTTTATAGTTTTTAAAAACATCATTTGTTTCTTTTTGAGGCACTAATAATACTTTTGGGATATGTATCTTTAGCGGTTTTTACAATCGCCTTTCCATCTAATTGCTCAACTAATTTCGCAGCCCCTTCCATTGAAGGATCTGAAGAGTAAAAAATCACCGTTTCTTCTTGATTTTGTACCGTTATTAATCCTGGTTTTGTGATATCCAAATTGGCTTTAATGATCCAGTCATCAACCTTAAACTGGTCGGTATTTTGTATCTGTGTTACGGGAATATAGGTTAAGTCATCACTGACTTGAATAACGGCTAAAAAACGCATCTTTTTTTGCTTCTCTATGGTTGTTGCTTTGAAATGCCAGTGATTTTTATAAGTAAGCAAGTTGCCATTTGGATCATATTTTCTTATGACATTTTTTGGCTCGACTGAAAATTTATCGGTAACAGAATAATTCAAATCTGCTGCTCCAAAAAGGGTAACTCGTCCACCCCTATCGTAATAGGTCGTTTCTACGGTCTTATTTTCAGCATTTAATTTTAGACCGTGGTAGTTATGGACCAGCCAACTCCAATCCACCGGTTTATTAGCCTCCATTTCGTCATAAATAATAAATAAGTTGGGTCTGATCAATAAATAGTGTCTTCTAAAAAACTTGACCTCCATATCATTGGGGGTATTGTCTTTTCGACTTCTTGAGGGTAATTCATGAGCCTCATAGGCATGAGATGCGTCGCCAACCGCATAAGTCAAATGTTCTCCATCAATGAATCTTGGCAAAAATCCGTAAGCACCCGCATCGTAGGGCTGTCCCTGTTGATCTACCAAAATGCCATTATGTCCCTGAGTGTGTTTATACCAAGCAAGTGTATGGGGTGCTCCCATCCACGGTCGAAAACCAGAATTATAAAATAATCGTTTTCCTTTGTAAGCGATATTAAATGTATTTTGCTCAGCATGGGTGTGAGCTAAAGGTCCCATTGGTGAACTTTTGATCGATACTCTTAAATTGTTTTTTAAATCTGTTCTGTCTGTATTCATATATGCTACGCCCACATCTGGAAAAATTTCCGCATCGGCCAAATCAACTGTATTGTCTGTCAATGGCAAGGGCATGTCATAGCCTTTTGAAATTCTAAACCATGCGTAGTCCTTATCATCGGATAAAATGGATTTTTCCAATGGTGGTCCTGTGTAATCCAAATCAACTAATGGCTCCTCCAATTGATCCAACTCAGCAAGCACTGCCTTTGAATAGTATGCTCCCAAAGGGTCTCCAGTGATTCTTGCAAAAGCATCAGCAAATGCGGCGTACTCAATATTGGGCATGGGCGATTTATTTCCATCGTTACAAAAACCATCGCTTGTCGCTCCAGGAGGATAGGCATAAGTAAGCCACTTCATAAAGTTGTCATACCACGGCGCAACAAAAAAGTTTTGTCCTGTAAATTCCCCCAATTTCATTGGAATATCCAAAACTGTCATTACATTCATACGTACATATCCGGTTCCATTAAACCATGCACCATCCTCCTCCCCCATTTTTGGATGTTGTGCCAACCATAATTCGTAAATGTACTCCAGCCAATTAAGAGCATCAGGCAATTCATCTATCAATGCCACTGAAGTGAGAAATAAACGGTGTAAAATATGTTGCCAAACATGCATGGAAGAATTTCGGTTTTCTAGATAATTCAACCAATGCTCATAAAATCCGTTTGCTCTAGCCTGGATATGATTAATAATATCTGATCGGTCCTTTGGATTGAGTTGATCCCAAAAAACATCAACCGCAAGTGCTAATGACTCCATAATCAGGGAATCACCAAAATCATTGATTCGAGTCAAACCTTTTGGATCCCAGCTTGTTGCCTCTCGCATCCATTTTATAGAGATATTAAAATATTTTTTCTCCTTTGTCAACACATAGGCTTGAGTCAGTTTTTTTAAAGAATTTCCAAACTCGTTACCCACTTTTTGACTGAAGTTTTTTTTAATTTTTTTTGTCTCGTTATCGTCTCGCCCTTCGAATTGAATGATAGCATCTAGCTCACTTGGAATTTGCATACCTATTACACGATCTGCCTCTTCTATAATGTAGGAGGTTTCTTTGTAAGAAATTGATTTGGATTGCAATCTGGCCCAGTCTTCCTTTTTAACCATTACCCTTGGATGTTGTTTTGGAATGGACTCTAAAAGTCTTTCGAATGGTGGGGGTACAAAATCGATTGATTTGTCATTTATCGTGAAGGAGGCAATTTCACTCCAATCATCGTTTTGAGCCTTGTATTGCCAGTACCATAAACCTGATGTTAATTTCTTATGAACATTAATTACAGAAAATGAAATATCTTTTATGGTAGTAAGCTCTTTTGTAAAAGCCTTATCCCTAGCCACTCTCACCTCAAAAACCTGAGATTTTTTTGAAGGCCATTGAAGACTAGGACTTGTATAAGTTGCAACATCTCCATTGTCAGGAGTCATCCACCTTCTGTATTTGGGATAAACCATCTGAGGTAGCCCATCAAATTCTGTTGTAAAATCTTTTTGAGGAGATTGACAATTTAACAGTATAGGGCCTATAGCCAAAGTAATTAAAATTTTTAATTTCATTGTTGACTTTTCCATTTCTTATATAAGCTTTTAAGTTCATTGACTACCGCAGTTTCCTGATCGTATAAATTAATGGATTCTCCTGGGTCATTTTCCAAATCATAAAGAACAAATTTTTCGGTATAGGTATAATCCCTCCTGCTGGTATCATATGGATTGGCATAAAGTTTCCAATTTCCTTTTCTTGCCACCCAGGTGGATTTTCCTCTATGACGGAATTCCCAACAATAACCATTTTGATGGTTGGAGGGTGCCTTTTCATTCTCGATAATCGACATTAGAGATTTTCCATCCATTTCAGAAGTATCGGTTTCAAAACCACATAATTCGATCAAAGTTGGCATCCAGTCCACATTAACACTCATTTGATCCCTGAACTGATTGGCAGGAATTTTACCGGGCCACGATATAGCTGCAGGAACCCTAATTCCCCCTTCAAACAAACACTGCTTCGCGCCTCTGTATGGACCGGTATAACCTCCACCGTGATAAGCGCGGGTCTCAGTAGAATGACCATTGTCCGATTGAAAAATAATTATGGTATCCTCTCTTAAATTATTTTCCTCCAACAGGCCAATCAGTTCTCCGATTTTTTCATCCTGTGTGGTCAAAAAAGCGGCATATAGATCTCGTGGATGTTTAACCCCTTTCTCACGGTAGTATTTGATCCATTTGGCATAACCTTGATAGGGATAATGAGGAGTGTTCATTGCAAAAAAGATAAAAAAGGGTTTATCAGATTTCTTTTCAATGACTTTCTTTGCCTCTTGCACCAGAAGGTCTGGAAAGTACTGTCCATCTAGAAAAACTTCTTCGTTGTTGCGGTAGAGATCATGACGATTAGGGCCTCCCACATAATTATTGTCACCTCCCCAGTAATAAAAATGGGAGTAATTGTCAATGCAGCCCACCAGGTGACCAAAACTATAATCAAAGCCTTGTTGATTGGGACGCATTTCGGGTTGATAACCAAGGTGCCACTTACCGATCAGATACGTACTGTACCCATTTTCTTTAAACATTTCTGCCATGGTATATTCTGAGGGCGGAAGTCCTGACTTTCTGCTTAAATCTTGTCCTGCATTTCCCGGTACTCCCGCCCTTTGTGGGCTCTTACCCGTAAGAAGTGAAGCACGTGATGGAGAACAAACCGGTGAGGCATAAAATTGTGTAAAAGTAGTACCACTCAACATTAATTGATCCATATATGGAGTAACTAAGTCTTTTGCTCCTAATATATTAACATCAAGAGTGGCTTGATCGTCGGTGTAGATTATTATTACATTAGGTTTTTTCTGTGCCTTTACAAGGC
Source organism: Flavobacteriaceae bacterium (assembly GCA_038129785.1). GTDB lineage: Bacteria > Bacteroidota > Bacteroidia > Flavobacteriales > Flavobacteriaceae > UBA8316. The sequence goes on along the minus strand of JAYPMF010000011.1, from coordinate 4,424 downwards.
TTGTATTAATTGAAAAAAGTGAAACTAGGGTTAAAAAAATAATTTTCATCGTTACTAATTTATGTTCCAGACTTTGAAATTTCTATATCTAAAATGTGACCATTGCATTTGTCGAAATGCAAATTTACCTTCTTGAAGAACGGGGCCATATTTATTTCCATCATCTTTCCAGTTGATGATTTCTCGTCCATCAATGGTCATTGTGATATGATTTTCTTTTTTTACAAGATTTACTTTATGAACAAAAGTTGAAGAGGCGAGAATCCCTTGCTCACCATATTGAACAGTCACAAAACCTTTATTTTTTCTGATGTGGGCAAAAGGACGACTCGGTTTTTTGGGATTGTTGGCATAGTAGGATATATGGTAATTATTCAAATCACCTTGGGTGTATTGTCTAAAAACTCCATTTCTCTTTATTAGAGAAGGGTGCATGACATCTTTACCATTAATTCCTTTTGCAGCAAAAAAAACAATACAGAGTCCTGCATCTGGATTTAGATTTTGTAGCTCCCACTCCGCCATAAAATCGGAGGGTAATTCCTTTGGGCACCAGAAAACGTGATGAGCCTTTTGATCAGGTGAATACATTTCTAACCAACCGTCTTTAATCAACACTTCGGACTCTCCCTCCATTAACCAACCATTTATATCTGACGAGTTGGAAAACTTATTTTCATAGAAAAGATTTTTTTTGTTATAGCTGATTGGTGTTTTGGGAACTGGATTTTTCAAAAACCTCATGTATTCAGAAGCTGCCAATAAGAATGCACCTGTTCCAAACTCGTGCCATGAATCTTTATCATAGGGTTTAGGATCTTTTCCTACAGGCTGAACATACCCCAATCGACCTTGTTTGTTAACGTATTGAGTCAATTCTTTCCATGCCTTAACCATCGGTTTTTCAAACAAATCGCGATCTAACAATCCATTATTGATCCCCCATGCAAAACCATAACAGAAAAAGGCACTTCCACTATTTTCGGGGATGTCTAATTCAGCAGTTTGTATAAATTTATTGCCTTCGCGATTGAGATAAGCAAAAATACCTGGATCTAATAAATTGGAGCGCCAAAGTCCATCACTGGTTCTCTCTTGTAAATCCAAAAGACGGTAGCACATTTTTTGAAATTGATCGACGAGCAAAAGACGCTTTGGGTGGTTTTTAGGAATTATTTCAAGCATATGCACCAGTCCGCCAATAACCCAACCATTTCCTCTACTCCAAAAGATTTTTTTTCCAGATTTTGTTCTTAAATCAAAATATCTATCATCCCTGTAGATCAAATTCTCCTTTTTATCCCAGAGATAATCGGTGGTTATCAGCCAATGGTCTATGGCATAATCCAAATACTTAACATCTTTGGTAATCTGATACATCTTGGCAAAAGTCGGAGGAGCCATAAACAATGCGTCACACCAACTCCACCACTCGTGTCTGTATGTGTTATTTTTGTACCTTACGTCAGGCATAGGCTTGCTTCTCAGTAGGTTTGCATCCAAAATCCATTTGATGTTTTTGATCATCACCTCTTCCCTTTTTTGTTGATAGAGATCGATATAGATTTGACCAATAGCTATTTTATCAGCATGATACATATCGGGTTGAGACTCCCAATTGTGGTCTTTTCCCACTTGGTACAAAAAATTTTGATAATCTTTATTCCCAGTGACTTTAAAGGCTTTCATTACACCTATATAGTAGGACGCAAATTGCCAATTGGTGCGAGTGTATTTCTCCACATGATCGGTTTGCTGATTTTGCCATTTTATCACTTTATCAATGAGGTCAGCCACTTTATCTATGGTATCATTTTGCGATCGAGCCACTATCGAAAAACCAAATGATACAGAAATAAAGATGTAGAAAAAATATTTTTTTTTCATGCTTTGTTCTTAATTTTCAAACACTTTATTTTCTACTATTTGTTGGTAATCCCAAAAATAGTGTTCCGATGGGATGCTGGCCTTTTCAAAAATTTTTTTTGCCTTATCAACTAAGTGTGGATGAGACTGACTAAGATCTATAGACTCTCCAGGATCGCGGTAAAGATCATATATTTCAATCGGCCCCTGATCTCCCTGATGCAAATTATTTTGAATGGCTTTCCATCTTCCAAAACGGGTCGCACGCCAACCCTTTTTTTCATAAAACTCCCAGTAGAGCGGTTCTCTTTCAAAACTGTTTCGTTTCCCATGTATGACTCCTGCAATACTTTTACCGTCAAATTTATTTTCAATTGGCTCTCCAATTAACTCCAAGACCGTAGGAAAGAAGTCTGCAAAGTACCCTACTTGATCGCTTTTAGCTCCGGAAGGGATTTTTTGAGGATGATAAACGACAAAGGGTACTCTGATTCCCCCCTCATAAGGATCGCGTTTCATCCCTCTGAAAATACCATTACTGTTGAATTTTTCCCAGTCCCCAAAGATTTCGGCAGGACCGTTGTCAGAGGTAAAAAAGATATAGGTATTGTCGTCAATTCCTAAAGCCTCTAATCTGCTGACAATCCTACCTATTGTTTCATCAAGACGGGTGATCATAGCCGCATATATTTTTTGCAATTTGGTCCACCCTTTTTTGTGGTTATAAATACCATTGTCGGGAAGTTCGTATCGGCTGTGAGGAATACAAACCGGCAAGTAGAGGAAAAAGGGGGTTTGATGATTACGGTCAATGAAGTTGATGGCCTTATCGGCAAATAGAGAATGGGTGTATTGATGATTTTGCTCTTTTTCGTTTCCAAAGAGCATAACTTTATGGGTATTTTCCCACAAGTATTCAGGATAATAGGAATGTGCTCTTCTTTGGTTGTAAAAGCCATAGAAGTAGTCAAAACCTTTTTTGTAAGGTTCACCAGTTGTATTGGGTTCACCCAAACCCCACTTACCAACCATACCAGTTCGATAACCTTTGTCTTGTAATACCTCTGCTATGGTCAAATCTTCATCTCTTAAAGGAACCCTACCTTCTTTTCCGGCCAATCCAATGACCCCTCCTTTTCCAAAGTTGCCCCGAATACGTGTGTGTCCTGTATGTAAACCTGTCATCAGAACCGAGCGGGCTGGAGCACAAACCGCGGCACCTGAGTAAAAATCACTGAATTGTATTCCTCCCCTACTCAAACGGTCTATGTTTGGCGTTTGAATCATTACCTGTCCATATGCACCTACATCTGCATAACCCAAATCATCTGCCATGATAAAAATGATATTTGGCTTCTCTTGAGCAAAGGTGAATTCGAAGAAAAAGAACAAAAATATTAGGGTTGTAAAAAAAGTATCGTTGATGATGTTTTGTTTTTGCATAAATGTTGTGGATTATAGGACGGGAATTGAGAATTTCTTTTTTTGGGGTTGATATTTATTGATATAAGTTTTAACCTTTTTCACTAGATCTGGGACTTCCTTGGCAATATCATCATCATTCCTACCCTCCAACATTTGATCAAATACTTGAATCTTTCCGATTTCGGGTACTAAAATTTTATAGTCACGGTAACGAATAAAATACTTCCAATGTTTTTCCTCGGGAATGTATTTTTTTAATTTATCGATTATTCCAAGACTTGATGGTAAATCTGCAATATTTTTAAATTGATGATAATCATTAGTTAAGTCATATAACTCAAAACTACCATCAAAATATGAAATCAATTGCCAATTTGGAGTTGATACGGTATGGGAGCCAATCGAAAAGGTGGTGATCGTAAAACCTTCCCAGTCCTCTACCTTTTGGTCCAGGATAGGCATCAAGCTCCTTCCCTCCCACTGAGTTTGGTAGGGAATACCGGCTATATCAGCCATAGTCGGTGCCAAATCCAAAAGGTTAACGATATGTTTAACTTTTTTAGACTTTTTATATCTTGAATTACCGTAAGGTGGAACAATTAAAAAAGGAACCCTCGTACTTCTGAACCAACCTGTTGCTTTACCCCAGTGCTGTTTTTCACCAAGATGCCAGCCATGATCAGACCATAGTACTATCCAAGTATTTTCAATTAAATTTCTATCATCCAATGCTTTGACTAAATCTCCAATAAGGTCATCAACAAATGAAACAGAAGCCAAATAAGAAGCTACAGCGTTTTCCCATTGTCCGAATTTTATTACCGATTCATGTCGGCCTGATGTATGAGGATACAAAGCTAACTGCTTTGCGCGATGGGGTAGGTCTTCCAAATCTCCATCTGGCACATCAGGTAAGCGAATACTTTTTAATGGATATAGATCGTGAAATCGTTTGGGATTAAAAAGGGGTTGGTGGGGGCGCTCAAATCCTATGGTTAACAAAAAGGGTTCATCTCCGATTTGATTGATTTTTTTGATAGCCCAATCTACACTTTTCCGATCAGAAAAAAGACTGTCTGGCAAATCAACCGCACCCCAATCAAAGGTATGGGCTTTATTCCAATAGCGATCTG
>JAYPMF010000010.1:0-25258 GCA_038129785.1 Flavobacteriaceae bacterium | reverse complement strand
AAAACTGGTATGACTTTGTGACAGGGGTAGGGGATAGTTTTTTGGAGGCCTATGTGCCCATCGTTGAAAAAAGGAAAAACATCGACTACTCTGATGTCCAGCGCCAATGGCAGGAAGTCCGAAGGGGACGTTATGTGGAGTTTAATTTGATCCATGACAAAGGCACCCTTTTTGGATTGAAAACCAATGGAAGGGTTGAAAGCATTTTGATGAGCCTTCCGCCAAATGTTCAGTGGAAATACAACTACAAGCCTGATCCCAATAGCAGAGAGGAAGAACTGGTCAAAGTACTTGAAAATCCTAGAGCTTGGGTGTAACTTATTAATAACCATTATATTTAACTTATGTATCCCAACCAAAGAAACAGAAGACTCAGACAAAGCCCCGCACTCCGGCAGTTGGTCAGTGAAAATCAATTGACCTGTAACGATTTGATGCTCCCTTTGTTTATTGCAGAGGGGACTGAGGTAAAAGATCCCATTGTAGCCATGCCCGGTTGCTTCCGTTTAAGTTTGGATATACTCCAAGAGGAGTTGAAAGTCATCGCGGATTTGGGAATCAAAGCGGTACTGTTGTTTGCTAAGGTTGACGATGCCCTTAAAGACAATAAGGGTACTGAGGCATTCAATCCTAAGGGATTGATGCAAAAGGCAATAAGAACCGTCAAATCCATCACACCCGAGATGGTGGTCATGAGTGATGTGGCCTTGGATCCCTATTCCTCCTTCGGTCACGATGGCATTGTGGAAGAGGGAAAGATCCTCAATGATCCCACCGTAGAGGTCTTGTCAAAAATGGCTTTGAGTCATGCCCTAGCCGGTTCCGATTTTGTAGCACCCAGTGACATGATGGACGGTCGTGTGTTGAGTATAAGAACCGTTTTGGACGAGGCAGGTTTGATCGATACCGGTATAATGAGTTACAGTGCCAAATATGCCTCCTCTTTTTATGGACCCTTTAGGCAGGCCCTAGATTCGTCCCCAGGCTTTGGAGACAAACGCAGCTACCAGATGGATCCGGCCAATCGCTTGGAAGCCATCACAGAAACCCTAAGAGACATAGAAGAAGGTGCCGATATCGTGATGATCAAACCCGGATTGGCATACCTTGATATCATTAGAGACATCCGCGAAAATATTAAAGTTCCCATTGCTGCCTATCAAGTTAGTGGAGAATACGCGATGCTCAAAGCCGCTGCTGAAAAAGGCTGGTTGGATCACGATACGGTCATGATGGAACAATTGCTCGCTTTTAAAAGGGCTGGAGCCAACCTTATCGCTACTTATCACGCCAAAGAAGTAGCTCAATTACTCGCCTAAATTTCCTTTAATCTTAGACAAAAAATTCTCTTTTTGACTTTTTGTTTAACTTTATGTATCTTTTTGTCTTAGAACACTATTCCCTAAATGGAGCAAGCGTATTATAAAAGTGATGCAGGAAATTTATGTGTAGTAATTGAAAATCATGAAGTTACGCGTATATTTTTTGTGGATAAAATTCAAGAAAATTCTGTGGTGCCCTCTCCATTGATGCAAAAAGTAATTAAACAAATAAACGAATTCTTTCAAGTCAAGCGACGAGAATTCAGCTTTCCCATTCGATTGAAAGGAACAGATTTTCAGGTCAAGATTTGGAAGTTGATCAGCCGTATTCCATATGGTACCTCCCTTGCCTATGTCAAGGTCGCTCAAGCATGTGGTGATGCCAAAATGGTAAGGGCAGTAGCCTCTGCCATTGCCAAAAACCCCATACTAATTGCAGTCCCTTGTCACCGTGTGATCGGTAGTGATGGATCTATGGTGGGATATTCTGGAGGGATTGATGTAAAACGTCAACTTCTTGAATTGGAGGGTTTTCCTAAACAATTTGCTGTACTTTAGCACTCAAAAAAGATGAAAAAAATTTTATTGGGCCTAGTATTTTTTTTGGCCATAGCATTTTCTTTAATCTATGTTTCCAAATATAATTATCTTTTGACGGGTATTAGTACCGTTTATTTGACTGGGCATACTACCGCCTATTTGACTGACTACAAAAAATTCTATAATGATAGTATTTTAAAATCTGTCCAACCTCAGCCCTGGCCGTTGCATGATTTCTACAACCAATTCCCCACCAGCAATGCCTTGGAGAACTATCATAAGGACAGAAAAACCGTAGCTTATTTAGTGATCAAGAGCGATAGTATTCTTTATGAAAAATATTACGATGGTTTTGGGATAGATTCCAAAAGCAACTCCTTTTCAGTGGTTAAAAGTGTAGTCTCAGCTTTGATGGGAATTGCCATCCAAGATGGAGATTTAAAGAGTTTGGATCAGAAAGTAATAGATTTTATCCCCGAACTCAAAGGCCCATATGCCGGTCAGGTGACTGTAGGAGATCTATCCAGTATGGCTTCTGGTCAAAAATGGAGTGAAGAATATTATAACCCTTTTTCAGTCACCTCTGCCTCCTACTTTGTTAAGGATTTGGATGCACTGATAATTGATCAGCCCATCACCGAAAAACCGGGTGAGAAATTTCGTTATAAGAGTGGTACTACCCAACTATTGGGTATGGTCATCAAAAAAGCGACGGGCAAAACTTTAAGTGACTACTTGACTGAGAAATTATGGCAACCTTTGGGAGCTGAAAAAACAGCTCTTTGGCAACTCGACAGCGAAGAAAAAGGAATGGAGAAAGCCTTTTGTTGTTTGGCTACCAATGCTCGTGATTTTGCACGAATCGGAAAACTTTATAAAAATCACGGTAGATGGAATGGCACTCAATTGTTGGACTCTTCTTTTGTTGAACTTTCAGTTAAACCACGATTCGAGGAGAGTCCCCAATATGGATACGGATGGTGGTTGGATGATTTTAGAGGTAAAAAAGTTTTTATGATGCGAGGGCACTTGGGCCAGTATATATTGGTCGTCCCAGAGGAAGATTTAATTGTAGTTCGTCTGGGTCATCTTAAAGACGAAGTTAACAAAAACAAAAATTCTTTGGGTGATCCTTTCACAAAAGATATTTATGTTTACCTTGAAGGTGGATTGGAAATGATTAAAAATATTTCTAAAAATTGAACCAAACAAATTGTTATTTTTGGTTATAGAAATCGCCCAAAAAAAACTTTGATTATCACTTAGGAATGGAAAAAGAACTTTTTGTGGCCAAAATACAGTGCCAATATTTCGAAAATCAATCGCCTGAACCTTTCTATGATAATGACCGAATATGCGCTGAGTTTGGTAAAATACTTTTTATTTCCGAGGGCTTTTTTATCTGATCAATGTTTATCGAATTTAGGGTCAATAGTTTTTACGGTCAGGAAAAAGATTTGTTTAAGGCCTTTAGAACCCTTTTAGAAGCTAACGAGATTATTCATTTATGACAGAAAAAAAACCACTATTGCAAGTAGAGGATTTGTCCATTTCGTTCCAGGAGCGATTGCTTATCAATAGGTTTTCTTTTATTATTAACTACAATGAGATCCTTGCCATAGTGGGGGAGTCCGGTAGCGGAAAATCATTGACCGCTCTTTCCATTGCAGGTTTGTTGTTTCAAACCCCATTGACCGTGAGTAGTCAAAAAATGAAGTTGAGCGGGCAGGAACTCTCATATTTGTCCCAAAAAGATTGGCAAACCATTAGAGGGAGGAACCTAGGTATGGTTTTTCAGGAGCCACAGTCGAGTCTAAATCCCAGTATGCGCTGTGGCCCTCAGGTGATGGAACGCATGCAACAAAGTAAAATCGGAAAATCTCAAGATTATAGTTATAAGGTATTGGAGGCTTTTGATAAGGTTCAATTACCCCAACCGGAACGAATTTTTAAAGCCTATCCTCATGAACTCAGTGGCGGACAAAAACAAAGGGTCATGATTGCAATGGCGCTGATCGGTAGCCCAAAGTTGATGATCGCCGACGAACCCACTACCGCTCTGGATGTTACGGTACAAAAAGAAATTTTGAGTCTAATCAAAGAGCGACAAAAAGCTCATAAAATGAGTGTGTTATTTATTTCCCACGACTTGAGTTTAGTGGCTCACTTTGCTGATAGGGTACTGGTGATACACCAAGGCAGGTTGGTTGAAAGTGGAACCGTAGCAGAGATATTTAAGAATCCTAAAGACCCCTACACTCAAGCTCTTTTGTATGCACGACCCAAACCTGAGAAACGTCTGAAACGGTTGCCTACGGTGGCAGATTTTTCCGAAAAACATAAAAGCTTTAAATCTATTTCTAAAGCCACAAGAGCCAAAAAACATCAAGAAATTTACAGCCAAAACCCCCTTTTAGAAGTTGAAGGTTTGTTGAAAGAATATCCCATGACCCGACATTGGTTCAAAAAAAACCAGAGCTTTAAGGCAGTAAATGAAGTGAGTTTTGACCTCTATCCGGGGGAGACTTTGGGATTGGTAGGTGAATCCGGATGTGGGAAATCCACCATCACTCGCGCCATAGTGAACCTCGATACCCCTACAGGTGGTGATATCCGTTATAAAGGACGATCTATATTAGGACTCAACCCAAAAGAATTGAGAGACTTGCGCAATCAAATCCAATTGGTCTTTCAAGACCCTTATGCGGCACTTCACCCACTAAAATTCATTGGGGATGCCATAGCAGAACCCCTTTATGTTCATGGTTTGGTAAAAGGAAAAGATGCCCAAAAACAGAGGGTATTGCAATTGTTTGAACAGGTAGGCTTGGGAGCGGAACTTTACCATCGTTATCCACATCAGCTGTCCGGGGGACAAAGACAAAGGGTTGTCATTGCCAGAGCCTTGGCTACGGAACCCGAACTCTTGTTATTAGACGAATCTGTCGCCGCTTTGGATATTTCAGTACAAGCTCAGGTACTTAATTTACTTAATGATCTTAAAGAAAAATTGAAATTATCCTACCTATTTATTTCCCACGACTTAAATTTAGTCAAATATATGGCCGATCGAATTTTGGTGATGCAAAAAGGAATTTTGGTAGAGGAGGGAGAAGCCGATGAATTGTATTTCCATCCTCAACAGCCTTACACAAAAGATCTGATCAAAGCTTTGCCCAAATCTAGGGTTTTATAAAAGTATTCAATGAGAAAATCTAAAGTAATCCAACAGCGAAAAAAAACTTCAATATAACTTTATAAACTAATACAGAATTTAAAATGAATTTTGATAGAAACTGTCTAAAAAGCTACCCACAGACTAAAACAATAGCCCTCAAGGAGCAGGATTGGGGATTAGTTCATTAATTTCATCAATGGCTTTAAGAATTTCCCTGGAGAGTTTGACCTTATGGGTTGCGATATTTTCTTTAAGTTGTAACATGGTAGTGGCACCAATGATATTGGAGGTTACAAAACTGCGGTCGTTAACAAAAGCCAATGCGAGTTCAGTCAGTGAAAATCCATGGTCTGAAGCCAGTTCATAATAAAGATCGGTTGCCTTAAAGGAATTTTCTCCGCTGTATCTAGCTAAACGCTTAAACAAAGCCAAGCGACTGTTGGTGGGCATCTGTCCATTGCGATATTTTCCTGAAAGTACACCAAATGCCAAAGGAGAGTATGCCAAGAGCCCTATATTTTCTCTGTGGCATATTTCGGCACTACCCACTTCAAAGAGTCGATTGAGAAGTGAATAGGGGTTTTGAACAGTGATCATTTTGGTGGCAGGAGATTGGGTGGCTTTTAAAAAACGCATGATTCCCCAGGGGTTTTCATTGGATAGACCAATGTGTCTGATCTTTCCTGCTTTGATGTTATCGCTCAGTGCATCTAGAACGGCTTCAAAATTTTCTTGCCAAGGATCGTTGGGGTCATATTGAAAATTTCTTACCCCAAAAGTGTTGGTATTACGCTCTGGCCAGTGTAATTGATAGAGGTCAATATAATCTGTTTGCAGTCTTTGTAGGCTTTTATTAATTGCTTCCTCGATATGTGCTTTTTTAAAGCTAAGGTTTTTACGAATGTGTTTGGTATAATCTCCTGGACCTGCAACCTTGGTAGCCAGGATTATTTTGTCTCTGTGGCCTGTTTTTTTGAACCATGTTCCAATGATGCGTTCAGTTTCCCCCTGGGTTTCCGCATTGGCAGGAATGGGATAGAGTTCGGCTACATCAAAAAAATTAATGCCTTGATCTAGTGAATAATCCATTTGTTCGTGGCCTTCAGCTTCAGTATTTTGCCTGCCCCAAGTCATCGTCCCTAAACAAATCTTGCTGACTTTGATATTAGTATCAGGTAAAAGTTTGTAATCCATTATTTAGTCTATCGTATTGATGATCTGTTTTATTTCATCTAATTGTGGACTTAATACTACTTCAATTCTTCGGTTTGCAGCTCGTCCTTCTCGAGTGGAATTGGGAGCTATGGGAAGGTACTCTCCCCTTCCGGCTGCAGTGAGATTTTGTGGAAGGATATAGGGATTTTCAAGCAATTGATTGACAATTGCCGTAGCGCGCTTGGTGGATAAGTCCCAGTTCCCTTTTAGGGAACCCTTCCCACTGTAGGGAACATTGTCGGTATGTCCCTCGATAAGTATTGAAATATCTGGGTTGTCTGATATAACATTTCCCAATTCTTCAATCGCTGACCGGCCCTCTGCACCTACTGTCCAGCTTCCTGATTTGAATAAAAGTTTGTTTTCCATTGACACATAGACCTTTCCATCTCGAGCTTCTACGGTGAGTCCTTTGTCTTCAAAATTTAACAATGCATCTGACAATTTTTCCTTCAGATTACGCATGGTCTCTTTTTGGCTTGTAATCAGTCCCTCCAGCTCGTCTACCCTGGCTATACGATCAGATAATTCATTTTCTCTTTCAGCGATTTTTTGCATCAGTACTTCATTTTCTTTGATACGTTCGTTGAGTCTTGTTTCGCTGTTTAGCTTGAGTAAATCAAGAGATGATTCTAGTTGCTCTATTTTTTGTTGTTTTTGGTTAAGACTGTCTTCTGTTTCTTCCAAGTTTTGCTCAAGGTTAACAAATTTTTCCCTCAAACCCTTAATTTCAATGTTAAGATTTTCAATGCTTTTAGTTTGACGGTTGAAATTGTCTTTGACTTGAGCATAACGGGATTCCAAATCATTGAATACACGGTTGGAAACACAGGAAGTGATGCATAGTGTAATTATAATAAAGGCGTTAATTTTCATAAATTTAAATTTAGGCAGACTAATTGATGTTTAATCATTTTCTTTTTTTGGATAAATTTATCTTTGTTATTTTAAATATTAAACGAGTGTTTCTTCATTTTTAATTAAAATTCGAGTTCTAATCCAACAGGGCAATGGTCAGAATGTTTGACTTCAGGCAGTAGATAGGCCCGTTTGATCTTGTTTTTAAGGTTATCACTGACCAAATTGTAATCAATGCGCCACCCCTTGTTGTTGATTCTAGCATTGGCTCGGTAGCTCCACCAGCTGTATTGGTTTGGTTCGGGATTGAGGTAGCGAAAGGAATCCACAAATCCACAATTTATAAATGTGTCAATCCACTGTCGCTCTTCGGGCAGAAAGCCTGAAACATTTTTATTCCTAACAGGATCGTGGATATCGATGGCACGATGGCAAATATTATAATCGCCACATATAACCAATCGGGGATAATTTTTTTTTAGGGAGTTGATATAGTCTTGAAAATCATCCATGAATTTGAACTTGTATTCCAATCGATTGAGGTTGGTGCCTGAGGGAAGGTATAGGCTGATGACCGAAATATTTTTATAATCGGCTCGTATTACCCTCCCCTCAATATCCATATGTTCGATTCCAGTTCCTTCTTGAACATTTACAGGATTTGTTTTGGTTAAAATGGCGACCCCGCTGTAGCCTTTTTTTTGAGCAGAGTGCCAGAAGTGTTTATAGCCTAATTGTTCAAACAATGCAGTATCGATTTGTTCCTCTAGGGCTTTGGTTTCCTGCAGACAAATCACATCAGGTTCAGCTGCATTTAGCCAGTCGGCAAAGCCTTTTTTTAGGGCAGCACGGATACCGTTGACATTGTAAGAAAGAATCTTCAAACTTTGTTTTTATCAAATATAGAAAAACGAAAGCTGAGTAAAAATTCAAAAACGTTAAATGGGAAATAAGATTTTAAAGCTTTTTCAACAATTCACTAATGGAAAGATTATCGTTTAAGAGCTTTCCTAATCCATCAATAGAAATACGTTCTTGGCTCATACTATCCCGATCTCTTAAAGTTACTGTTTGATCCTCTATTGTTTGATGATCTACTGTTATACAATAGGGAGTACCCAGTGCATCTTGTCTTCTGTATCGCCTTCCCACGGCATCTTTTTCATCATAGCTAATAGTAAAATCAAATTTGAGATCCTCTACTATTTTTCGAGCTATATCTGGTAGTCCATCTTTTTTGACAAGAGGGAAGATCGCCAGTTTGGTTGGCGCTAAAACGGGAGGTAATTTTAGGACTGTTCGGGTTGAACCATCCACAAGAGTTTCCTCTTGTAGCGCTTTTGAAAAGACTGCCAAAAACATTCTGTCCAAGCCAATAGATGTTTCTACCACATATGGTACGTAGTTTTCGTTCCTCTCAGGATCGAAATATTGTAGCTTTTTTCCGGTGTATTTTTCGTGATTCCTTAAATCAAAATCAGTACGTGAATGAATGCCTTCGAGTTCTTTGAAACCGAAGGGGAAGTTAAATTCAATATCTGTAGCCGCATCCGCATAGTGGGCCAGCTTATCATGGTCGTGGAAGCGGTAATTTTCGCTTCCCAACCCTAAAGCTTGGTGCCATTTAAGTCTTTTTTCCTTCCAATGTTCATACCATTTTTTTTGAGTACCCGGTGGGATAAAAAATTGCATTTCCATTTGTTCGAATTCTCGCATTCGGAATATGAATTGACGCGCAACAATTTCATTGCGGAAGGCTTTACCTGTCTGTGCGATACCAAAGGGGAGTTTCATCCTCCCCGATTTTTGAATATTGAGGAAGTTGACGAAAATTCCTTGGGCGGTTTCGGGGCGCAAATAGAGATCTATCGCAGTTTCGGTAGAGGCACCTAGTTTGGTTCCAAACATAAGGTTGAATTGTTTGACGTCTGTCCAATTTCGAGATCCAGACTCAGGACAGGCAATTTCAAGTTCTTCGATCAGTGCTTTGACATCGGCCAAATCTTCCTTTTCCAATGATTTTGCCATGCGTTTAAGGATACTATCAGCTTTTGACTGATACTCCAACACACGTGGGTTGGTAGACAGGTATTGAGCTTTATCAAAAGCATTACCAAAACGCTTTGCAGCTTTTGTTACTTCCTTACTGATTTTGTTTTCTATTTTGGAAACGAATTCTTCAATAAGGACGTCAGCACGGTATCTTTTTTTTGAGTCTTTGTTGTCGATTAGTGGATCATTAAAAGCTTCAACGTGGCCGGAGGCTTTCCATGTGGTGGGGTGCATGAAAATGGCAGCATCAATTCCAACAATATTTTCATTTAGCTGTACCATGGCTCTCCACCAATAGTCACGAATATTTTTTTTTAGAGCTGCTCCGTTTTGACCATAATCATAAACCGCATTTAAACCCTCGTAAATCTCACTTGATTGAAAGATGAAACCATACTCTTTGGCATGGGAAATTACTTTTTTAAAAAGCTCTGGTTGTTGCATAATGGGGCAAAAATAAGTCTTTTTCGTTTTCCTAGGGCGCCATGAATCTTTTTCATTGAAAAATTTTGTGTTAATCAATTTTCATGTTTTTATTTTTCTTTTTTATTGGCTTTGTCTGTGCTGGAGAAACCTTCTTTTAATATCTGAAAAGGTTATTTGTTTTGTCTGAAAGTTATCCCTAATGCAAATCGACCAAACATGGTATCATCACAACCTTTTGTGTGAAAAAAATAAATATTGGTTCAAGGTAAATAGAGCCTCAGCTTTGTTTGATTTCAAAAAAAACCGATCAGGTTAGAATCTTTTTTATTTTGTCAGATGTATATCAGTTATTAGGAGATAAAAGAATTTCATAGTTATTGGTTGACCCCATAATAAAGATAGCCGATACTCTGTCGAGAAGTCAATTTGGAAATGATATTCGCCAAAATTAATTTTATTCACCTCAAAAAAATTAGTTTGTGGACGATGTAACGACCATCTTAGCAACGGTTTTTTCCTCTGGTAAAACTAATCTTACGGGTTGTGGAGATCAACTCTTATTGTATCACTTGCTAGTAGGTTGTCTTGATAATATTGTGTTATTTTGTGTTGACAAAAAGTGGGGATGAATAAATTTGGAAAGTTATTTTTGTTCTTTTTTATTGCGGTTTCCATTACCCAATGTGCCAGAAAGTCCTCCCCAACAGGAGGTTTAAAGGACACCTTGCCCCCTGTGATGATTAATGCCTCCCCCAAAATAAACACAATTTTTTTTGACAAAGAAAAGATCACTATCACTTTTGACGAGTTCATCAAGCTAAATGACATTTCAAAACAATTGATCATTTCTCCACCTATGGAACCGAATCAATACAAGATCAAACCTCAAGGTACGGTTTCCAAAAAAATTCAAATTCTATTATTAGATTCACTTGCAGAGTCAACTACTTATACTTTTAATTTTGGTGAAAGTATCGTTGACAATAATGAGGGTAATATCTTGCCTTTTTTTCGCTACGCTCTTTCGACGGGTTCTATAATTGATTCACTTGAGATCAGGGGTAAAATTACTGATGCATATGAACGGATAACAGAAACTTACACTTCAATACAATTATACCCTATTGATAGTACTCACAATGATTCCACCATTTTTTTAAAAAAACCTTTTTATGCGACCAGCACTTTAGATTCTGTTATTTATAATTTTAAAAACCTACGTCCTGACACTTATCAGATTATTGCTATTAAGGATGTGGCAGGGAATTATTTATTTGATCAAAATGTAGATAAAATAGGTTTTTTGGAGAATCCGATTACCCTTCCCGGAGATAGTATAGTCAACTTTAGGATCTTTAAGGAAATTACGAATTTATTTTGGACGAGTCCTTTTTTTATAAATACCAATCAAATAGGTTTTGGATATTTTGGTGAGGCTGATATTGATGCTATTGAGGTAAAAAGTATAGTACCTCGGAATTTTAGATATTTAATTAATAAAAATCGCAAAACTGATACTTTAAATTTCTGGTTTAAAGGAGACAAAATGGATTCATTGAAGTTCGCTATCAAAGAAAAAGACACCACCCGTTTATTCAATGTAAAGTTTAGGAAAGAATTAAGAGATTCTTTACAAATAACCCCCCTAACTAAATCTTCAATGGGATTGGTGGACAGCTTTAAAATTGAATCTAATTTACCTTTGGTAAAAATTAATTTGGATTTAATCAATATCAAAGGATTGGATTCTCTATCAGTCCCTTTCAAGGCATCCTTGGATAAAAACTATGATAGATTATCTTTGTTTTATGATTGGCTGCCCAATGATAATTACAAAATCGAATTGTTGCCCAATGCTTTAATTGACTTTTGGGGAAATACCCATGATACATTAAGATTTCGAACTGAAACAAAATCCGTGACGGATTATGGAAATATTTTCTTACAAATAATTAGAGATGATCATGACCCCTTTATATTGGAATTGGTCAATCTTAAGGGAGAAACTTTAAGACATTTTGAGGTGTCTAATGAATTGGATTTTTATGAATTCAGATATTTAGAGCCCGGAAATTATTTATTTCGATACATCAAGGACAAAAATGGAAATAAAAAATGGGATACGGGGAATTATCTAAAAAAATTAAAACCAGAGATGGTTTTTTATTCACCTGATACTATTGAATTACGAGCCAATTGGGAGATCAATCAGCAATTAAAAATACCCTCCACACAGTTTGATAATTTTTCGGTTCCAGATTCCATAGGTATCGATATAAAAAAGCAGATCCCTCAAGTTATTGACTCTTTAGAAATATCAAATTAATAGTATCTTTGAAATAAAAAATGGGTGTAGGTAATATTGTATTAGCTTCTGCTTTGGTTTGTATTGTGCTAGGTATTATTGCAGTTATTCAATCCAGACTATAGGCAGCTTTATATCACTTTTTCAAGATCCTTTACGCTCTAAATAGTTTTGAAGTTCATATTGAATTTCTTTTGGAATTGATCATTTATAGCAAGATTGAACAACGGGTAATGCTTGGTGCATACTTGTATTATCATTTTTGTTGTGAGGGGTGCGATAATGACAAGTATTAGACCAAAAATATTTAGCAAGAGGAAATAGACAAAACTCTTAAAATTCTAACGGCTACTGGAATTGATTCTGTGTGCAGTAAAGTTATAGGCGGTTGATAAAACTTCCCAATGAGTCTTTGAATTGAATTCCTTCAAAGGTTCTGAGTTTATTTAATTTTTGATGCGCTTCTAACCCCCACAATAGGAATTCGACCATGAAGTAATAATCTTTCAAGTCCAGTTCGGATTGATACTCATTCATAATTTTTTGGATTGCGGGAATACTATCCAAAGATTTTTGATGGCTTTTCTCAACTGAAATATCCTCTATAAAGAGTTCATTTTCTTTAAAAAACCATGCTAAAAGTTGATCATAAGGTCCTTCTTCATTTGGTTTTTCCAGTTTTTCTATCTTGGGAAAATACAGAGGGAATAGGCTTTTAATGGCGCTCGAAATCAAATGATAAGCAACTTCCACGGCCCCTTCTTGTTCTCCCTCGTACACCAATTCTATTTTGCCATTAATTGCAGTAATGATACCCAGAAAGTCACTCATTCGGATGGAGGTTTTGGTGTCATGGGTTATCAGTAGTCGTCTTTCGGCGGTACTGACCAGGTTTTCAAAAGCGGTAATACTCATGCGTGTACTAACCCCGCTTTTTGCGTCTACATATTCACTTTTACGAGCTTCGAAACCAATTTGTTCTAAAAGGTCTTTGGCCAACTCAGGAATGTGAATTTTTGATTGGTTTTCAATACTTATGAAGGCTTCTTGTTGAGTAATCTTTTTTGCTATTTCAATATTATGAGGGTAATGAGTCAAAATTTGTGAACCGATTCTGTCCTTGAGTGGGGTTACAATACTCCCTCTGTTGGTATAATCCTCAGGGTTGGCCGTAAATACAAATTGTATTTCGAGAGGGAGTCGTAGTTTGAAGCCTCGGATTTGAATTTCTTTTTCTTGTAAAATAGAGAATAGGGATACTTGAATTCTGGCCTGTAAATCTGGTAGTTCGTTTAGTACAAAAATACACCTATGGGCACGAGGGATCATACCATAATGAATGACTCTCTCGTCTGAATAGCTCAATTTAAGAGTAGCTGCTTTTATAGGGTCAACATCACCAATCAAATCGGCTACAGTAACATCAGGCGTGGCTAATTTTTCAAAGAAACGTTCATCACGATGCATCCAAGCAACAGGAGTATCACCGCCTTTCTCATCAATGATTTCTTTGGACCATCTTGAAATGGGCTGAAGCGGATCGTCATTAATTTCCGATCCAGCAATTACCGGGATCCATTCGTCCAGAAGTTCAGTCATTTGTCTAGCAAGTCTTGTTTTTGCCTGTCCCCTCAATCCCAAAAGATTGATATTATGACCTGAAAGAATGGCTCTTTCTATGTCAGGAATAACTGAATTTTCATAACCGATCAGTCCTTCGAAAGTAGATTGTCCACTCTTGATTCTTTCTCTGAGATTTTTGGCGAGTTCTTCTTGTATACTTATTGGCTTGTAAGCTTTTTTTTGGAGCTCTTTAAGGGTGTTTATTTTTGGTTTTTCCATGTGTTATCCGAAGCGTTTTTTTCTGTTTTTTTCATAATCTTCAAAAATCATTTCTCCGAGGTTATTGAGTCCGGTATAGAAGGCTTTTCCATTGTTAGCCCTAGTAAATTCTTGAACAAATTGTTTGAGATAGGGGTCAGAGGCAATCATAAACGTGGTGATTGGGATTTTGATTTTTTTTGCCTGTCGAGCCATCAAATAGCATTTTTCTAAAATTGATCTATCAAGTCCTGCGCTGTTTTTGTAGTAGCTCCCATCAGGCATTTTAAGGCAACTGGGTTTTCCGTCTGTGATCATGAAGATTTGTTTGTTTGTATTCCTTTTCCTTCGTAGCATGTCCATTGCCAATGCCAGTCCAGCAACGGTATTGGTGTGGTAAGGCCCCACTTGTAGATATGGTAATTCTTTGATGGATATGGGTCTAGCATCGTTTCCAAAAACTAGAATATCTAAAGTGTCTTTTGGATATCTGGTGGTGATGAATTCTGCTAATGCCATAGCTACTTTTTTGGCTGGGGTAATACGGTCTTCACCATACAAAATCATGCTGTGACTGATGTCAATCATCAAGACGGTACTCATTTGTGATTTGTGGAAGTTTTTTTCCACTACCAGATCGTCCTCCATGATTTGAAAGTCACCGATACCTGAGTGAATTTGAGCATTTTTGATGCTTTCGGTTAAAACAATATTCTCCAGCGAATCTCCAAATTGGAAGGCACTGAGCTCACCAGATTTCTCATCACCAGATCCTTGACGTTGGGTGTTGTGGTTGCCTAATCCCGACTTTCTCAACTTCCCAAAAATTTGCTTTAAGGCGTATTCTCTCAAAAGTTTTTCAGTCTTGGCGGTAATTCCCAAAGATCGCTCACTGCCATCGGGTTTGATCTCGGCTTTTATAAACCCTTTGTCTAAGAGGTCTTCAATAAAATCGTCAATGGTATAATTCTCATCTGTCAGTTGATACTCTTTGTCCAGCTCACGAAGCCAGTCGATAGCTTCATCAAAATCTCCTGATGTATGGGTGATTAATTCCTTAAAAACTTCAAATAGTTTTTCAAAAGGGGATTGATCTGCCGATTGGGGCTGACGAAATAATATTCCTGTCTTTGAGTTATAAAAATTCATTCAAAACGATAATGATAACAATTCAATTCAAAGATAAATCAAAATAGAGCTTAAGAAAAGATATTAATTATGTAAATTGTATGTCACATTTCTAGATTGCGAATATACTCTTCTAAGAGAGCCACACCTTCTTTGTGGACACTTTTTCTTCCAATTTCGGGCATCATAATTCCTGGGTCTGTACTATTGTATCGGTAAATCATGATGGAGTTTTGTGGTTCGCCTGGGACAATGCTATATTTGAGATTTCCCGATCCCTTACCAGCTGCAATAGGTGGTTTAAATATTCCCCTTCTGCGGTTATTTTTTTCTTGGTAGGTGAGGTTGAGACCTGAATTTTTAGCCGGGCCAAGGTCATTGTGACAATGGGCACAGTTGATGTGAAGATAGGCTTTGGCCCTTTCATCAAGAGTCCCTGAATCTTTTTGGTTCCAGATGGCAAAGCGCGTAAGTTTGTCTTTGTTGGGGAGTCCAGTAAGAACTTTTTTTTCAACAAAGTACTCCAGTTGGTCATGAACTATTCCCTGATAGATGTTTTTTCGGTTGAGCTGACCCGCAATGGGACCAATAGGTGAAATTTCCTTACCCAACATATGGCAGCTTTTGCACTGGGTTTGATTGGGAATCACATAGTTTAGTTTTTGACTTTTTCCCCTATGATCGATCCAGCTTACCAGTGTCTCTCCACCAATTATATTCAGAAAAGCATCAGTTTGTTCTTCATTCCAGACATAAGAGAGGGTTTTCCATGATTGATTTTGCTCTTTTATCAACAAACGGGTTTCTACTATTTGTTTTTCTCCCTCTGGATTTGTGAAGTCTGAAGGATAGTAAAAGTTTTTGATAATGATGCTTCCAACATCAAACTCCATTACTCCCTTGGGGCGATAATACATTTTATTTCCTTCAGGAAAATAGATGAATCTTTTTTTGAAGGAATAATCTGAAAAAAGAGCGTTATTAAGTTTGTATTCATAAACGTTTTTGGTAGGCTTAAGATCAGCAATTTTACCCTCAAAAAAGTGGTATTCCGAAAGCTTGGCGATTTCATTGGGTCGGTCTTTAGTGATGGCCGTTTTGGGGATTACTTTTCTGGCTACAGGTGCGATTCCTTTTTCCACATTGTTTTTGCAAGAAACCAAAAAACAGAGTAAGATGGCCAAAAAAGAAAAATATTTAAGGGATGACATTTAGATGGATTTTTTAAATTCAACTTCACAGTCATAATTCCTAACGTCATTAGAGAATTCTTTAAAATCATTAGCTGCATCTAAGGTGGCAAAGTTAATTGTCCCGTTATTTCGGATGCAAACTTTGTATTGAGGATTTATTTGTTGGCCCTGAATATAATAGTCTTCTGGTAAAATACCATCATAGGCGATGTCAGGTATTTTCATGCCATTTTTGTAGACCCATAATTTACCAAAATCGTTGTCCAAAGCGGGGAACCAATGTTTGTTTTTGAATTGGTTGTTGTAAATAAGTATTTCTCCTGGATAAGCACTGTACTGGGTGTCACTTTCGTAATCATTTTCTACCTGTCTGACTCCATTGGGGAGTGCCTTCTTTTTCTTTTTTTTCTTTTTGTTTTTTGGAGGGACATATATTTCATAGCTGACAATAGAGCTGTTGATGGTTTTATGATTTTCAATTTTATTTTCATAAAGGGAGACCTTTTTGGTGGCCATTATGATGACACCCGATCCTCTTGGTACAGTACTTACGATAGAACCCTTTACTCCAAAATTTTTCAAATTGTTGTCATGAATATAATTGTTATGGGCCTTAACATCCTCACCATAAACAGTAAGGTGAGGGAGATTGAAAATGAGCAGACCTCCGGTATTTTGATAAATCTCATTATTATAGATTTCAACTTGGCTGCTGTTTTCGCTTTCGACGCCCGCTACATTGTAGTAGGCTTTGTTGTTTTTTATTGTTACGTTTTGAGATTGTCCAACATAGATACCAGCGTCCGAAGCACCTATGGCTTCACACCCCTCAATCAGAAGATTTTTACACAAAACAGGATACAAGGCATAGGCTCCATTTTGTGTAGAGACTTTTCCAGTCCATGCCGAGCGAATGTTTCGCATGATCACATTTTCTGAATCTGTTATTTTTAGATTATCTCCAGAAGCATCTTCAATGGACATATTTTCAATGGTTAGGTTCTTACAGTTGGAAATCCTGATTCCCTCTGCCCCTTGTTTTTGTCCTTTGAAGGATAATACTGTTTTTTCTATACCCTTGCCCCGCAGGGTAATATTTTTCTTACCGTCCAAAATCAAAGATTGAGAAAAAAGATAGTGACCTTCGGGCAGTTCAATCACACTGCTGTCTTTGGCAGTAATGAATACCTCCAGTATGGGGATTTCCATATCTAAATAATCTCTGTAAGGATTGTAAGAGGGCATTGATGGCGATTTTAACATAAAATACGCAAGAAGTGCAAACACCCCAACTGTGGGTAAAACAATTTTTATTTTCAAATCACGCTTAATTAAGTAAATCCACTCAAAATTAACCAATAAAATTTAAAACACTTGGAATGATTAAAAATGTTATATTTGCAATGCATTATGAAAAACAATCAGAGGCGACCATTGAGTCCCTCTTTTTTTTGAAATGAATTTTAATCAAAAAGTTGAAGATTTTTTGTCACTGGTCTTAAAGCAGCACTCAAACATTTTTTTGGTAGATCTCAAAATATCTAACGATAAATCTATCAAGATTATTTTGGACAGTGACAAAGAAGTCAATGTTAAAGATTGTATTGATATCAGCAGATCTATGGAGGGTGCTTTGGATAGAGATCAGGAGGATTTTAGTCTGGAAGTGGCCTCTGCTGGAGTGGGAAGTCCTTTGAAGTTTCCAAGACAATATCACAAAAATCTGGGTAGAAAACTGGAGGTCATATCTACAGAGGGATTGAAATTTGAGGGAGATTTGACCCATGTAAAGGAAGATGCCATCGAATTGCAATGGAAGCAAAGGGAAACCAAGCGCATTGGAAAAGGAAAAGTAACAGTAACAAAAAAAAAAACCATATTGTTTGACGAAATAAGTCAAGCCAAGGTGATGATCAAATTTTAATATTCAGAAATGGAAAATTTAGCACTAATAGAATCTTTTTCAGAATTCAAAGACGAAAAGTTGATAGACAGGGTTACCTTGATGGTGATCTTAGAGGAGGTTTTTAGAAATACCCTCAAAAGGAAATTTGGCTCGGATGAAAACTTCGACATCATTATCAATCCTGACAAAGGAGACCTTGAAATATGGAGGAATAGAATTGTTGTCAAAGATGGTGAAGTAGAGGATCCAAATCAGGAAATTGAATTGACCAAGGCCCAAAAAATTGAACCTGATTTTGAAGTTGGAGAGGATGTTTCTGAGGAGGTAAAACTGGTTGATTTGGGAAGAAGGTCCATCCAAACTTTGAGACAAAATCTTATCTCTAAAATTTTTGAACACGATAGCACGAATACTTTTAATCAATTTAAAGATAGAACAGGAGAGCTTTTTACCGCCGAGGTCCACCATATTAGAAACCGAGAGGTGATTTTGTTGGATGACGATGGCAATGAGATTATTCTTCCTAAAGATCGCCAAATTCCCAATGACTTTTTCCGTAAAGGGGACAACGTTAGAGGTGTCATTGATTTGGTGGAGTTAAGGGGTAATAAGCCTAGAATCATCCTCTCAAGGACTTCACCCGTATTCTTAGAAAAGTTATTTGAACAGGAAATCCCGGAAGTTTTTGATGGTTTAATTACCATTAAAAAGGCAGTAAGAATTCCCGGTGAAAAAGCTAAAGTATCCGTAGATTCTTACGATGACAGGATTGACCCTGTTGGGGCATGTGTAGGAATGAAGGGATCTAGAATTCATGGTATTGTTAGGGAGCTTGGCAATGAAAATATTGATGTGATAAACTACACAAACAACTTACAATTGTATATAACAAGAGCGTTAAGTCCTGCCAAAATCAATACTTTGAAAATTGACGAGGATACTAAAAGGGTTCAGGTTTTTCTCAATCCTGAAGAGGTTTCAAAGGCTATTGGAAGAGGAGGTCACAACATCCGTTTGGCCGGTAAACTCACGGGTTACGAAATTGATGTTTATCGGGAGGGTGTAGAGGAAGATGTTGAATTATCTGAGTTTACAGATGAAATTGATGCTTGGGTCATTGAAGAATTTAAAAAAGTAGGATTGGATACCGCCAAAAGTATTTTGGAACTCGACTCATCAGACCTCATAAAACGGACCGACCTTGAAGAGGAGACTGTTACTGAGGTAATAAGAATTTTAAAAGCGGAATTTGAGGAGTAAACGTTCGGATTTTTCCTACTTTTGACAAGGATTAGGTTTTTATGGCAAAGATTTCAAACATCAGATTAAATGTTGTTCTAAGAGAATTAAATATCTCTCTTGACCGTGCTGTAGAGTTTTTGGCACAGCAAAATATTGAAATTGAAGGCCGACCAACTTCCAAAATCTCTATGGAAATTTATCAAATACTTTTGGATGAATTTGAGACAGATAAATCCAAAAAAGATGCATCTCACGAAATTGGTGAAGAGAAAAGAAAGGAAAAGGAATCTTTAAGAATCCTTCAAGAAAAGAAAGAACTTGAGAGACTCGAGCAACACCAGAAACGACAGGAGATCATTAAGGCTAAGGCAACAATCAACAAGCCTATTACTATAGGAAAAATTGATCTTGAAGCACAAAATGTAAAACCAGTCTCAGCTCCAACTGAAGATGTTAAAAAGCCACAAATTGAGGAAGCTCTGCCTAAGAAAAGTAAATCTACACCTACAATATCAGAAAAAAAAGACACGGAGGTAAAATCCGAAAATGAACCCGTTGGCAATCTCGATAAAAATGAAGCTACCCAGCCGACAGAGGATCAATCTTCTGAAGCCATCAAAACACAATACAAAACTTTATCTGGTCCAAAAAAAACAGGGCAGGTCATCGATTTGGATGAATTCAAGAAGAAAGAAAAAGGAGTAGAGGATGCGCGTAAACGGAAAAGAAAAAGGATCAGCAAGGAGCCCTTTTCTGAACCCACTCCAAAGAATATAAACAACCAAAATAGGCAAAAGTCCTCTCAAAAAAACCGTCCTAATTTAACTCCTGAAAAGGCTGAGCCTACCGATGAAGAGGTGCAAAAACAAATCCGCGAAACCCTTGAAAAGCTTCAAGGGAAATCTAATAAATCTAAGGGAGCAAAATACAGGAGAGACAAGAGAGATCAGCATCGTCAAAAGTCGGAAACTGAACAGGCTGAACAAGAGGCAAGTAGCAAAATATTAAAAGTAACTGAATTTATTACTGTAGGAGAAATTGCAACTTTGATGGAAATCAGCTCTACAGAAATCATCTCTGCATGCATGTCATTGGGTATCATGGTTACCATGAACCAACGACTCGATGCAGAAACCTTAAGTATTGTCGCAGAGGAGTTCGGGTATCAAGTAGAATTTGTCAAAACTGAGCTGGAGGAAAGCATAGCAGAAGAGGAAGACCAAGAAAGTGATTTGCAGCCACGCGCGCCCATTGTAACTGTTATGGGTCATGTTGATCACGGTAAAACATCTTTACTGGATTACATTCGAGAGGAAAATGTGATCGCAGGTGAATCTGGAGGAATTACCCAACACATTGGGGCTTATTCAGTATCGCTAAAGAATAATCAAAAAATAACATTTCTAGATACTCCCGGTCACGAGGCATTCACAGCTATGCGAGCGCGAGGTGCTCAGGTTACTGATATAGCAATCATAGTAATTGCAGCTGATGATGACATTATGCCACAAACTAAAGAGGCCATCAGCCATGCTCAAGCTGCTGGAGTTCCTTTGATATTTGCGATTAATAAGGTAGATAAGTCTAATGCTAACCCTGATAAAATTAAGGAATCTTTGGCAGGAATGAATCTGATGGTAGAAGAGTGGGGCGGTAAAATCCAATCCCAAGATATCTCAGCTTTAAATGGTACAGGAGTAAATGAATTACTGGAAAAAGTATTATTGGAAGCAGAACTTCTGGAACTCAAAGCCAACCCAAACAGAAAGTCCAAGGGAACAGTAGTTGAGGCATTTTTAGACAAAGGTCGTGGTTATGTTTCTACCATATTGGTACAAACGGGAACTTTAAGAATAGGGGATTACATATTAGCTGGAAAGCACAGTGGAAAGATTAAGGCCATGTTCGATGAGCGTGGAAATCATCTAAAAACGGCCCCCTCCTCAACTCCAGTTTCTATTTTAGGGTTGGATGGAGCACCTCAGGCAGGTGACAATTTCCACGTCTTAGAGGATGAAAAGGAGGCCAAGCAAATAGCAGCTAAAAGAACACAACTTTTGAGAGAGCAAAATGTTAGAACACAGCGTCACATTACTCTAGATGAAATAGGAAGGAGAATTGCTCTTGGAGAATTCAAGGAGTTAAATATGATTCTCAAGGGTGATGTTGACGGATCTGTTGAGGCCCTGACAGATTCTTTGCAAAATCTTTCTACTGACGAAATACAGGTGAATATCATCCACAAAGGAGTGGGAGCCATTACAGAGTCTGATGTATTGTTGGCTTCAGCTTCGGATGCCATCGTCATTGGGTTTAATGTCAGACCTATGGGCAATGCTAGGGCTATAGCAGATAAGGAAGAAATTGATATTAGATCCTACTCTATTATATATGATGCCATTAACGACGTCAAAGATGCTATGGAGGGAATGTTATCTCCCGAGATGAAAGAAGAAATAACTGGTACTGCTGAAATCAGAGAAACATACAAAATCTCAAAAGTGGGAACCATTGCAGGGTGTATGGTTACTAGCGGAAAAATTTTCCGTAATTCTGGAATTCGTCTGATCCGAGAGGGAGTTGTTGTTCACTCTGGAAATCTTGTCTCACTAAAGCGATTTAAGGACGACGTCAAAGAAGTGTCCAAAGGTTATGATTGTGGGATACAAATCAAGAATTTTAACGATATCCAACAACTCGATGTATTGGAATGTTTCCAAGAGGTAGCTATCAAAAAGAAACTTTAATTTTTTATTTCAAGCAAAAAGGCCGCAGGATACAATTGCTTAACTTCCATGAGTTTTTTTAAGCCATTGTAATAGTTTTTGTAGCGGCCTACTTGTACTTTGTAATTGGGTGTTTCGAAACTCAAATCTATCTCCCAATCCGGAAATTTTTTTTTAAAATCATTATGCAACTCCTGCGCTCTTTTGTTATCCCCATAATATAACTGTATCGTGTAAAAATTTGAAGCGTAATTTTTAGAGTCGAACTCAATTTTGGTTGCCATTAACTTTGCTATGGTAGAATCTTGTTCAATCTTTACTGAAGGCGTTTGAGCTGTCAGTTTAAGTATAGAGAACAGCAACAAAGTAGTAGAAAATACCCAATAATTCACATGTTTTGTCATAATACAAAAGAACAAAAAAAAAGAAAAGTAGTATTCAAAACAATCCATAAAATTAAACGACTATTTAGAATTTGTATAAATTAGAAAAATGTTAAATCGGAGGCTTTAAGTTAACAAGTCTATGACTTAAATTTGCTAAGGATTTTAGAAAATAAAAATTGCTGTTCCAACCAATTAAATTGAACTTAGTTTCGTTAGCAAAATTAATCTCATCAAGACTTGGTTTCTTGTTGACTTTATTGTTCACCTTTTTTTCGATCTTCACTATTTATGGGCAAGAGGCGGATGTCCAAGCGGGAAAAAAGCTTTTCAACGCCAATTGTGCAGCATGTCATAAACTTAATAAAAAAGCTGTTGGCCCAGCTCTTAAGGGTGTTTCTGCAAAGTACGATCGCGAGTGGCTGTATAGCTGGATAAAGAACAGTTCAGCTATGATTAAAGACGGTGATCCTCAAGCGGTATCCATATGGGAAGAGTACAATAAGGTAGCCATGAATGCCTTTCCATTATTATCAAACTCTGATATTGACAATATTTTAGCATACACTGACTATATACCACCTACACCAGTTGCTGTAGCAGGATCCCAATTACCTGCCAATACTAATTCAAATTCAGGCACCAGTAATGATCTGATTTTGGCTGCCCTTACTTTAGTATTTATAATGCTAGTGGTTATGTTGTTTTTGGTACAAAAAACACTTAAAAGGATTGCTGTAGTCAGTGGTGTTGACATTACACCGCCTGCCAAACAAAAGCGACCTCCTATATGGCATTTGGTTGCGAAAAATCATTTTCTGATTTTTCTGATGGTAGTAGGCTTCCTATTAAGTAGTGCTTATTTTGTTTACGGTTATCTGATGCAAGTTGGCATTGACCAGGGATATATGCCCGTTCAGCCCATCCATTATTCACATAAAATTCATTCTGGAGCTAACCAAATTGAATGTAAATATTGTCACTCCTCTGCCAGAGTATCCAAACATTCAGGTATTCCCTCTTTGAACGTCTGTATGAATTGTCACAAAAATATTGCAGAATATAATGGAGAGGAAGACACTGAAAACGGTTACACTAAAGAATTCTACACCAAAGAGATTAAAAAATTATACGATGCTGTGGGTTGGGATGAAGAGAATCAATCCTACACCGGTAATACTAAACCCGTGAAATGGGTCAGGATTCATAATTTACCTGATTTTGTTTATTTCAACCACGCCCAGCACGTTCAGGTTGGTGGTGTAGAGTGTCAAACATGTCACGGCCCTGTGGAGGAGATGGAGATTATGTATCAGTATTCTTCACTTACCATGGGATGGTGTATTAATTGTCATAGAGAAAGTAACGTTAAGGTCCAGGATAATGAATATTATGCTAAAATTCACAATGAGTTGTCCAAAAAATATGGAGTTGAGAAGTTGACTGTTGCCCAGATGGGAGGTTTAGAATGTGGAAAGTGTCACTATTAAATTTGTTTAAAAAAGTTTATGTCAACAAATAAAGTTTATTGGAAAAGCATAGCACAACTAGAAAAAAACAATCAGTTGGTTCAAAAGCTAGAACAAGACGAATTTGTCGATAAAATTCCAGTGGATGAATTTTTTGGGGATGAGAAAACAATGGGGGAATCCAATACTAATCGAAGGGATTTTCTTAAATATGTAGGTTTCAGTACTGCGGCTGCAAGTATAGCAGCATGCGAGGGCCCAATTATAAAATCTGTACCATACGTAGTACAACCTGAGCAAATTATCCCAGGAATTTCTAATTATTACGCAACTGCTATCGCTGATGGATTTGACTTTAGAAGTATTTTAATAAAAACTCGTGAAGGTCGTCCAATAAAGGTTGAAAATAATAATGAGACCCCTGTGCTAGGTGATGCAAATGCAAGAGTGCATGCTTCAGTTTTATCAATGTATGATATCAAAAGACTGCAAGGACCAAAAGCGGGTGGAAAAGATATTGCATGGTCTGATTTTTTAAGCCAAGTTGGAGCAAAACTTAAAGCTATGGCAGTTTCAAAGACACCTGTTGTTTTGCTTACCCAAACTTTTGCTAGTCCGACCACACAAAATATTATTAAAAAATTCACTACACAGTTTCCTAATGTAAGTCATGTGGTTTACGATACAATTTCCTTTAGCCATGCCTTGGATGCTTTCGAAAATATTTATGGTGTCCGGGCTTTGGCAGATTATGACTTCTCAAAAGCAGAGACAATTGTTTCTATCGGTGCTGATATTCTTGGAGATTGGCAAGGCGGTGGCTATGACTGTGGATATGCAAAAAGTAGAGTTCCAAAAAAAAATAACGGTAAATCTAAAATGTCATATCATATTCAGTTCGAGTCTATCATGACCTTGTCAGGAGCAAACGCCGATAATAGAATCCCAACTAATCCAACAATTCAGAAAAAAATTATTGCCCAAATATACTCCCAACTTACCGGTAGATCTTTAAAAAATGATTTGAACCCTCAACTTGCAAAAGTTGTTACGCAAGCTGTTAATCGACTAAAAAAATCTGGACCAAAAGCTGTTCTTGTTTCAGGAATTGAGGATGTTGCTGTTCAAGAAGTTGTATTGGCTATTAATCATTATTTAGGATCAGAGGTAATCGATGTAGTGCAACCCAAATTGATTAGACAAGGAAATAATAAGGATGTTGATCAACTAATTGACGAAATGCAAAAAGGGAAAGTAAAGGGATTGATTACTGCCGGTGTGAATCCATGCTTTACTCTTCCTAATGCGGAAAGTTTTACTGCAACACTTTCAAAACTTGAATTATCTGTTGCTTTTTCACTTAAAGAAGATGAAACGGCTGCAGCATCACAATTTATCGCTGCTATACCCCATTATCTTGAGAGTTGGGGAGATTATCAGTTTAAAAAAGGACATTATGCACTAGCACAACCAACTATCCGTCCACTTTTTGAT
>JAYPMF010000009.1:21480-27632 GCA_038129785.1 Flavobacteriaceae bacterium | reverse complement strand
GAGAGGGCTTTCGGCACTCCTGGATGATCCTGAAAGAGAGATCAATTCGCCTTCAAATGACGATTCAGATGAATTAGTTGGTAAGGTCATCGATCTAGAAATAGATAAAATCGAAGTAAATCCCTATCAACCACGAACACAGTTCAGAGAAGAAGCAATTGGGGAACTGGCAGAATCTATTAAAACTTTGGGGATTATTCAACCTGTTACTGTCAGAAAATTGGGAAGAAATCAATACCAATTAGTATCTGGAGAACGTCGTTATCGAGCTACAAAATCAATTGGTTTAAGAACCATCCCTGCCTTTATTAGAGTTGCCAATGACCAAGAAACGTTGGAAATGGCTTTGGTTGAAAATATTCAAAGAAAGGATTTAGATCCAATTGAGATTGCACTATCCTACCAACGACTAATCAACGAAATCCAGCTTACTCAAAACCAATTGAGTGAAAGAGTTGGAAAGAAAAGGTCTACCGTAGCCAACTACATACGTTTACTAAAATTGGATCCCATTATCCAAACAGGAATGAGAGATGGGTTTCTCTCAATGGGTCATGGCAGGGCTTTGATCAACATTGAGGAAAGTGAAAAACAACTCGAAATATATGAAAAGATCATTGCTCGATCCCTCTCCGTCAGAGCAACCGAATTAGTAGTTCAAAAAGTCAAAAAGGGTCAATCTAATTTAAAAACCAAAGCCTCCCGATTGGTTTTTTATGATAATGCTGAAAATGAACTTAAAAATTACTTAAATACCTCAGTCGCTATCAAAGGAACCAAAAAGGGAAAAGGCACCATTAAAGTAACATTCAATTCTCAAAAAGATCTCAACGATATCATAAAAAAAATCAAACGTGAAGACTAGAGTCTTTATCCCAATTCTCATATTACTTAATTTCCAAGTTTTTGCTCAACAACTGACCCAAGAGAAAAAGACCCGAAAACAAAAACTGATAGAAAGTCCCTTGACTCCCTCCAAAGCCGCATTTTATTCTGCTGTACTCCCAGGATTGGGTCAAATATACATGGGGAAAACTTGGAAAGTGCCATTTGTTTATGCTGCTATTGGAGCATCCGTTTATGGATATGTTTACAATCAGAGAGAAATGGACCGCTATAGAACTGCATACAAAAGAAGGAATAATGGTTACAGAGATGACGAATTTATCAAACTGATTCCTAATAAAAGTAAATTATTAGAAGGAATGAAATTTCACAAAAACTACAGAGATATGTCATTTCTCTTTATATTAGGAACTTATATGTTAAACATTTTGGAAGCCAACGTAAGTGCTCATCTGATGCAATTTAACGTTAAAGACAACTTAAGTATTAAGCCTAAATTTGAGCCCGACTTATTCAGTACGGACACCAATATTGGTCTCAAAGTCTTTGTCAAAATTTAAAATAAACATATGAAGTTTGCATTATTAGGTTATGGAAGAATGGGCAAAGCAATAGAACAAATTGCTTTGGAGAGAGGTCATAAAATCGTTTGTAAAGTGGATAAGAACATCAACGAGGGAAAACTCAAGGAGGCTGATGTAGCCATTAACTTTAGTATTCCTGATGCTGCGGTTGAAAATATCAACAGAGCTTTGAATCAAGCAGTTCCAGTGGTTTGTGGAACTACCGGTTGGTTGGATGCCTATCATCAAGTAACCCAAAATGCCCAAGACAACAATACTGCTTTTCTGTATTCATCCAATTTTAGCATAGGAGTGAATCTCTTTTTTAAGTTAAATAAAGTCTTGGCTCAGTTGATGCTCCCTCACAAAGAATATATCGTTTCGATTGAGGAAAAACACCACATCCACAAATTGGATGCTCCCAGTGGAACCGCCATAACACTTGCAGAGGGTATCATTGAAAACAGTGATCTCAATAAATGGAGCATGAGTGAGGAGACTAAAGACATTGTATTTATTCAATCATTAAGGGGGGGTGAAGTACCAGGTACCCACAGCATCAAATACGAATCCCTTATAGATGAAATCAAAATCGAACATAAAGCACATAATCGAGAAGGATTTGCAGTTGGTGCCGTTATCGCTGCTGAATGGATTGTTGGCAAAAAAGGTATTTTTAAGATGGATGACATACTAAATTTATGATCATATGAGTGGAATTCAATGGATTCTTTTTGCCTTGATAATACAAGTTGTTCACTTCTTAGGAACCTGGAGGTTGTATAAAGCTTCCGGAAAATCACCATGGAAAGCAATTGTCCCGATATACAACGCCATCGTTTTACTCAAGATCATCAACCGCCCTTGGTGGTGGGTATTTTTGTTATTTTTACCTGTCATCAACCTGATGATATTTATGGTATTGTGGATTGATACTGTAAAATATTTTGGGAAAAACAAAACCATAGATGGTGTTTTGGCTATCGCAAGTTTGGGGTTTTACATCTATACCATCAATTATCAAAAAAACCCAAAATATATTTCCGACAAAAAACTAATTTCAAGATCTGCTTTTAGTGAATGGATCGGTTCTATTGTTTTTGCAATAGTGGCAGCAACTTTTGTACATAATTACTTTTTTCAACCCTATATTATTCCAACAGGATCTCTTGAAAAATCACTTTTAATCGGTGACTTTTTGTTTGTCAGTAAATTCCATTATGGTGCTAGAATTCCTACAACCACATTAGCATTTCCAATGGTTCACGATACCCTTCCTATACTGAAGTCTAGGTCATATTCCAACCATCCTCAATTGCCTTACTTGAGACTCCCAAGGATTCAAAAGATCAAAAGAAATGATATTGTAGTATTCAATTGGCCTGCTGATACAGTTAGAAGATTTTTTGTCAAAGAAGCCGGAGTTAAAAAACCATTAGACAAAAAATCGAATTACGTCAAAAGATGTATGGGAATTGCCGGGGATACGCTCGAAATTATTGGTGGTTACGTTCACATCAATGGAGTAAGAAACATTTTACCTGATAGGGCTAAAGTTCAATATAATTTTAAAGCATATAGCAGTAAAGGTATTTCTTCCAGAAAACTACTTAGTCTGGGGATTAAAGATTTTCACCGAAGATTCCGTATTGAAAACATTTCACAAAACACCTACGCCAAGCTCGCCCCCTATTTGGTTGGAACTCAAGGAAATAGTCAAGAGAATTTTACAGTAGTAACCCGACATACTGGTTTACCAATTGAATTGGTGAGATCCTTAGGTTTGAGGGTCAGCGAAATTCTCGAAAAAACAAAAGATTTGAATTTAACAGTCAAAGAGGCTGAAAAAATTAAAGAACAAAATTGGGTAGATAGTATTGTTCAAAGAAACCAAAAGATAAAAACTCCTAACTCATCCTTTTTTCCCAATAAAATTCCATTTAACTGGAACCAAGACAATTTCGGCCCCATTGTAATTCCAAAAGCAGGAGTAAAAGTAGATATTAATAAAGATAACCTACCTCTTTACAAAAAAATCATTGTTGATTATGAAAAAAACAATCTCAAAACTGATGGCGACAACATACTAATCAATGGAAAGAAAAGTACTCAATACGTGTTTAAAATGGATTATTACTGGATGATGGGTGATAACCGCCATCGCTCTGAAGACAGTCGTTTTTGGGGCTTTGTTCCAGAGGATCACATCGTTGGAAAACCCGTTTTTATTTGGTTCAGTATTGATGGGATCAATGATAGTATAAGTAATTGGAAAGTCCGATGGGATAGGGTCTTTTCCACCGTTGGCGGTTCCGGGAAAAGAGTGTCCTACTTCCCATATTTTGTAGTAATAATCGGGATCTGGCAAGCTTATGTATTTTATCGAAAGCGAAAAAGCAAAAAACGAAACTGATGGTGGTTGGAGTTTGCCCAGCATACCTCCCCAATATTCACTATATGGCTTGGGTGGTGTCCCAAAAAAAAGTTCTTTTGATAACGGACAAACCCTACCAAAAACAAACCTTTCGTAATCGAACCGAAATATACGGTCCCAACGGAAAGCTAAAATTAACCATCCCAATCGTGCACACCAAAACAAATCACCGTCAATTCGATAAGTCGGTTGCTATTCACTATGAAAATAATTGGCAAAAAAACCACTGGAAATCTTTGGAAACTTCCTATCGTTCGTCACCTTTTTTTGAATTTTATGAAGATGAGTTATACCCTTTTTATCATCAAAAATTTGAAAAACTGATGAACTTTAATATATGCTTAATCAAAAAAATTCTTTCACTTTTAGATGCTCCTGTGAGCCTTCATAAGAGTGAAAAAGCTATCAATGAGTTTACCGATCTGATAATTGCAAAACACAAGTTTAAAAGGGAAAACCCTCGTTACCAGCAAGTTTTTCAATCCAAACACGGGTTTATAAATAACCTTAGTGTACTGGACTTGATATTCAATTTGGGACCTCAGAGCTTGGAATATCTAGTTCAAATCAAAAACTGATGTTATTTCCAATCTAACAATGCAGAAATAGGTTTATGATCCGATAACTTAAGGTCATGAGTTTCAAAATTAATCACTTTAAATTTTTTATCGACAAAAATAAAATCGATTCTAAATGGAAAATAAGCTAATTTATATGTAGCTCCTAAGCCATCACCGGAAATAACAAAGGCATCTGAACGATCATCTTTTAGACGTTTATAAACTCTTGAAAAAGCATTATTATTCAGATCTGTACAAATAATTGTTGGGTAATTATTTTTTTTATCATTCTTTTCGAAAAGATCAATTTGTAACTCTTGTTCTTTGATAACAGACTGAATTCTATCTAAAAATTTTTGAGAATGTTCTTGAGTAAATAGTGTGTCCTTTAAATTAATTCTCAATGATTCCAAATGAACATTATAGATTCTAATGCTATCTTTTTTGTAATAAAATTCAGCATAAAGGGCACTGTTATCGGAATTCTCAAACTCCAATCGAGCTCGATTTTCGAGAGGGTATTTGGATAAAATACAAAGTCCATTTTGACCATCTTTTTTTGAAGCAGCTGTGTATTGATATGGATAATTTTTAAACATTGGACTGAACTCTTTTGAATACTCCTGTAGACAGACCAGGTCAGGGTTTTCTTTGTCTATAAAACTTTCTATAGATTTTGGAACTGAATTGGTATCAATCCATTTAAAACTATTAAATAACCTAACATTAAAACTCATCACTTTAATCCCGTTAGAAATGGGAATGGCGTTATTGGGAAACTTGTAAAGTTTTTCCCACTCCTTAAATCCAATCAGAAATGAAAAAACAAAAAGAAGAAAAGGCCATTTAAATTTGATAATCCAAAAAATAAAAAAAAATATGTTTATTACTGCAATTACAGGAACCATCAAATTAAGGAATGGGTATTGGTAAAAATCCCAAAAAGTACCCATCAGGAAAAGCTGAAGGATCAACAAAATAAAATTGATTAACAATAGAACTTTAAGCAAAAAATTCAAATTCATAACTAAAGGCTTATTCGACTGTCTCAGGGATTTTATTCTTTTCCAGCCCTGAATAAATAGTTTTTTTCCTCTTTACTAAGACTCTCATAACCAGACTTACTGATTTTGTCTAGAATGGTATCAATCTTACTTTGACTTACTCCATGACTGGTTTTTTTTGATGAAGTTGAATTCTTTTGTGGTGCTCGGTAGACAGTTTTAAGATATTTTCTTTTAAACAGTGCCTGCCAAACAATTTGGAATCCTGTTCCAATATCCTTACCGACTCCCAACTGTCTGGCATAAAAAAAGCCCAATAACGCTCCTCCAATATGGGCCAAATGACCTCCTGCATTGCCATATGGGATCTGTATGATATCAAGAAAAAAGAACACTAGACCCAAATACTTTAATTTTAAGTTGATAAAGAAAAAACGTATCTCCTGGTTGGGGGTATAGGTACAAATGAAAATGAACACAGCCATTACTCCCGCAGAAGCTCCTATCATTGTTGGATAAGTTCCAGCGAAAACAGGAAACAAAACATAACTTGCTATAAAAATAATTCCTCCCGAGATAACTCCCAAAAAATAATTATTAATCAATATGTCATCCGGAAATAAATTTAAGAGTAAACGTCCGGCATAAAATAGAAGTACCATATTCCATAATAAATGAAAAAAATCACTATGAATAAAACTGTAGCTTATCAGTGTCCAAGGTCTTGTGATAAAAGTCCCAAGAT
>JAYPMF010000009.1:18767-21470 GCA_038129785.1 Flavobacteriaceae bacterium | reverse complement strand
TATATGCAATAGTTGGAATATTGAACAAAAAGAGAAGTACATTAAGAAGCTTGGGTATTACAAAACAAATCACGTTTAATAAAATGATTTTTTCTGCAACAGAGAAAGTAGCAAACCTGTACCTGAGATCATTCATAAAACTCATAAATCCCAACGATTGTTATTGAACTCATTTTTTTTCCAATACCACATCATAGCCAAACCTGTAATTGCTCCACCCACATGTGCAAAGTGAGCAATAGGACCGATAGAGTAGGATGAGAATCCAAAGAAAAGGTCAGCCAAAATCAAAACAGGAACCAAAAACTTTGCTTTAACTGGAATAGGGGGAAACAAAAGCATCAATTGGGCATTGGGAAAAAGCATAGCAAAACCAACAAGTACCCCATATAAAGCTCCTGAGGCACCAACCATAACAGAACGAAAAGCATTGAAAGCACTAGACAGTTGTACCTCTCCTATTTCATTTATGGCGAGCGTAGGCAACTCAGCGGTTTGATAAAAGTCTGAGATTTGTTGAGGAGTCAGTCCAAAATCGCTTAGAGTAGTATTGACTTGATCTACCTGGTAGTAGTACAACAAAAGCTGTAAGGCAGCTGCACCAAAACCGGTGGACAGATAAAAGAAAATAAACTTTTGCTTCCCCCACATTTGTTCCAAAGGTGTTCCAAACATCCACAAGCCAAACATATTAAAGAAAATATGGGAAATATCTCCATGCATAAACATATGTGTCAGTGGTTGCCAAAACTCAAATTTTGGGTTTTCGGGATAGTGGAGTGCGAACCAATCATATACCTGATTACCTAAGGTAATAGTTGCTAAGAAAAAAATTCCATTGATAATCAGTAAGTGTTTTACTGTTTCAGTGAGGTTGCGCATTAATCTAATTTATTTTCTAACTCTTCTTTATCTAAAGTAATAAAAATCTTACGATTAAATGGACAAGTCAAAGTGTCCTTACAGGCAAAAAGATCATCAACTAAAGCCTGTTGCTCCAGAACAGAAAGGGATAAATTTCCTTTGATAGAAAGAGATTTGGATAATATTTTGGCCATATAATCAGCTTGACTAAAACAAGTAACCTTTTCGTGCTCTTCAAGAGAAAAAATATCTTCAAAGAGCTGTCCCACCTGTTTGTCATTACATATAGCAGGAATTCCGGTAATGTGAAGATGGTTTTCTCTTTGTTTTACAACAAATCCCATGGTATTTAAATTTTCTTCCAATTCTCCAAACAAAGCAATTTGTTGTTGTGTCAATTCAATTTCTTTAGGAAAAATCAATTGTTGACTTACCATGTCTCTTTTTGTAATACTACTGAGAAATTTTTCATACAATATCCTTTGATGCGCACGATTTTGATCTATGACTAAAAGACCTGATCGAGTACTCGTAACTATAAACTTCCTTAGTAATTGAAAAACCTTTGGAGCTTGATCAATAGAAAATTTTAACTCTTCTTGTAGGTTGGAAGACTCAGTTGGAATCTCCAATCCCGAGTATAGGCTTTCCCAATTCTTTTTTGAGGATTTGGAAGTAGCTATTTCAGAATTTTGAAAAGGATTGAAACTTGAGTCAACTTCTATGGATGGAGTATTTGAAATAGGATTTTGCAGAAGATCATAAGGGGTGTCCAAGCTAGGGTCTCTTTCAAAATCCAAAACAGGAGCAGCTTGAAACATTCCTAAACTATGTTTGATCATTGACTTGATAATTGCATAGAGATTTTGCTCATCCTCAAACTTGATCTCCGTTTTAGTAGGGTGAATGTTAATATCGATAGATTTTGGATCCACTTGTATATATATAAAATAACCCGGATGATATTGATCTCTGAGCAAACCTTGAAAGGCAGTTGTTACTGCGTGGTTTAAAAAAGGGCTCCTAATAAAACGTTTATTAACAAAAAAGAACTGTTGACCCCTGGATTTTTTTGCGAATTCAGGTTTTACAATAAAGCCTTCAATCCCAGCCACAGAGGTCATCTCCTCAACAGGAATTAATTTCTCCTCTAATCTATTTCCAAAAGTATTTGCAATACGTTTTCTAAAATTAACTGCCGGAAGATTAAAAAGTTCTGAACCATTTTGCAAAAAAGTAAACTTAGTCTCTGGATGGGTTAAGGCTACACGTTGAAATTCATCGATGATGTGCCGTAATTCAACTTTATCTGACTTGAGAAAGTTTCTACGGGCAGGCACATTGTAAAAAAGATTTTTTACTGTGATAGAAGTTCCGGCAGAAGCAACAGAAACCTGCTGATCCTCCAATCTACTTCCCGATATTTTAAGTGAAGTTGCCATTTCGTCCTCTGCCCTTTTTGTATGAACCTCAACTTGAGCAATAGCGGCGACAGATGCTAAAGCTTCTCCCCTAAACCCTTTAGAAGTGATGGAAAACAAATCGTCTGCGGATTTGATTTTAGAAGTTGCATGTCGCTCAAAAGACAATCTCACATCTGTAGGTGACATTCCTATTCCATTATCGATTACCTGAATCATGGTCTTTCCGGCACCACTGATGAACAATTGAATTACGGTAGCCTGGGCGTCAATAGCATTTTCCAAAAGTTCTTTAACAACAGAGGCCGGTCTTTGAATAACTTCACCTGCGGCAATTTGATTAGCCACATGATCTGGCAAGAGCGAAATAATATCAGCCATTAGCGACGTTGATTGGCCTTGCGACGAATGGCGTCGG
>JAYPMF010000009.1:0-18757 GCA_038129785.1 Flavobacteriaceae bacterium | reverse complement strand
GCTACATGATCTGGTAGAAGCGAAATGATATCATCCATCAGAATTTAAATAGAGATAAATCGAAATCAATAACGTAAAGAAAAGCCAAAACCAAAATCAAAACGATAATGACCAATCGGATAGAAATTCCTCGATTGCTTCGAGTTCGCATTTTTAGACGTGCATCTTGCCACTGCTGACCAAAATCATTTTGGCTGTAAGTATCCCGATATTTAGAAAATTTAGAATCAAAATCATATGGATTTCCTGCTTCCTTGCCATCGTAATAACGAGGTGTATAATTATATCTTCGGTTTTTTTTGAGTTTGAAAAGACTGATCTTCATGCGACATAAATTGTTAATGGGGAAATGCAGTAATCGATTCAAATTTAAAGAAAGTGAACGAAATTGCAACTGGGTTTAGACAATTTGTAATGAAAAACTAGAGGTTGATCATCCTTAAAGCAGTGACTGCTGCCTCAATGCCTTTATTACCTTTATTTCCTCCACTCCTGGCTCTTGATTGCTCGATATTTTCGTCTGTCAAAACGCAAAACACCACAGGTGCTTTACCATTGAGGTTTAGGTCCTTAATTCCCTGTGCTACAGCATTAGATATAAATTCGAAATGTCTTGTTTCTCCTTTAATTATGCATCCTATGGCTATGATAGCATTAAAATCGGTCAGCTGTGCCATACTTGCTCCATAGATCAATTCAAAACTACCGGGAACATCAATTCTGACAATATTTTCATCCAAAACATTATGTTCCAATAATTTTTCTTTGGCACCCAGAAAAAGAGCTTGAGTAATTTCTTCATTCCACTCGGATACAACCAGAGCAATACGAAAATTAGTTCCGTCCGCAACTTTTGAACGATCATAATGGGAGAGACTATTCTGGGCGTTAACCATTATTTAAGGTTTTCCAAAAGACCTATCTGAACTTCCACCTTCTTAGCCTCTGCGGATTCAGGGTATTCTGATTGAATCCTTTTAAAATAAGTTAGTGCTGCACTGTTTTTACCCAGGGAAGTACCCAAGATTCCTGCTTTGAAAAGATATTTTGGTGCACTGAAAGAGTTATCACTGGATTCAAAAGCATCCACATAATAATCATAAGCATCATCAGGCTGTCCTATTTGAGCGAAAGCGTCTCCTATGGCACCCTTAGCCAAGGCTTTAAGCATTACATCATCTGTGTCGAATTGATCAAGATATTCAATGGCGTTGACATAATCAGCCAAATTTAAATAAGACATACCGGCACTGTAAGTGGCCAATTTTGCCGCAGGAGTGCCTCCATAATTTTCGATGATATCTAAAAAACCATATTTTCCCTCACCACCATTGAGTGCCCTTCGAAATAAGGAATCAGAATCTTGACCATTAACAGCCAACTCAAAATAATATTGAGCTTGATTCAATTCACTTGTTGCTTCAATTTTTTTTGGCTCTAAGATATAATTCTGATAGCCCAGATAAGATAATACAGATAAAGCAATGATCCCAACACCTGCCAAAATAAAATTTTGAAATTTGGAGACCCATTCTTCTGTTCTAGATGCAGTGGTATCTAATTTTTCAAAAACTTCTGCAGTTGTGCTCTCCACCTCTACTTTTTTTTCGGAGGCAGGTGCAATTGACTTTTTGTAGCCTCTCTTTTTGTAGGTTGCCATTTGTATTTTTTTAAGTCCCAAAATTAACCTTTTTTAGAGCAAAACCAAAAACTCGTGAAATAATGAAAATCTAGTTGAAAAATAGATTTAAATTTTGTTTTACCTTTCTAAATCAAAATATATTTGCACAAATGTTTTTAGAGCAATTGAC
This sequence comes from Flavobacteriaceae bacterium, assembly GCA_038129785.1. GTDB lineage: Bacteria > Bacteroidota > Bacteroidia > Flavobacteriales > Flavobacteriaceae > UBA8316. The sequence goes on along the minus strand of JAYPMF010000009.1, from coordinate 16,946 downwards.
CCTTACCCATTACAAAAATATTGAGGCCTCTCAATTCGATTTTCAAACGCCTATCAACTGTTTTATTGGTAATAATGGAAAGGGAAAGTCAAATATTTTAGATAGTATCTATCATTTGGCATTTACCAAAAGCTATTTTAATCCTTCTGGAGTTCAAAATATTCAGTTTGGAAAAGATTTTTTTTTGATTGAAGGAAAATTCAACAATGACGGTAAAAAAGAAAAAATAAATTGCAGTCTCAAAAAAGGTCAAAAAAAGACCGTTAAGAGAAATGGTAGAGTATATGATAAAATTGCAGAACACATTGGACTCATTCCTTTGGTGATCATTTCACCTGCAGACCGGAATTTGATCATCGAGGGCAGCATCACAAGAAGAAAGTTTATTGATAGTGTGATCGGACAAACCGATAAAACCTATTTAAAGAATCTGACAGATTACAATAAATTGCTAGCGCAACGCAATGCGTTACTCAAGTTTTTTGCGCAAAACCGAACTTTTGATGGAGACACATTGGCCATTTACAACCATCAAATGAGTGAATTGGCGCATCCAATTTTCGAAAAAAGAAAAATATTTATGAAAGTCTTTGTCCCAATTTTCAAGAAAAGACATTTCATTATAAGCAATGGTGCCGAACAAGTCGACATTCGATACGAATCTGATCTTAGTGAAAATTATATGTCTAATCTACTAGATGATAATTTAGAAAAAGACAAAATACTCCAATATACCTCTGTTGGAACTCACAAAGACGATCTGAATCTACAAATTTCAGGAATGCCCATTAAAAAATTTGGCAGTCAAGGACAACAGAAAACTTTTCTCATTGCGTTGAAACTCGCACAATTCGATTTTATCAAAGAAAAATCTGGAATGAATCCTATAGTTTTACTCGACGATATTTTTGACAAATTAGATCAAAAAAGAGTTACTCAGACTATCCAATTATTCGACAATGAAAGTCTTGGGCAAATATTTATTTCCGATACCCACGAAGACAGAATTAAAGTAGCACTGGAAATGAGTTCCTCTACTTATGAAATATTCAAACTAGATTAACAGGTGAACAAATCATATTTACTTTGCTTTATTATCTTCTGCTCGGGCTGTAAAAATAAAATTACCACCAGTGATCTCAAACTACTAAACGTATATAGGAATATAGATTGTATTGCCCATAAAGATCAAACTTTTTATCCCAAAGGAACGGTTAAGCTATTAGATTATTACAATCTAAATGGACTGAATGGTATAAGGAAAAAAGTTCAGCCTCAATTGGAAAATAAATTTTTGATAACTGAGGATTTAAATAACTTTAAAGTTATATTTAGAGATGAAAATTGCTATCTCAGTTTTGAGACTGTTTGGGATCAATGGCAGGAAAAGATTGTTGAGTTAAGTATAAACAAATTGGTTCTTGAGCATCAAGATAAAAGATTTCATTATAAAAGATTTCCTAAAGACTAATTACCCATGAAATCACCCAAAAGAAAATATGAACCTCAAAGCATTAGTAAAGTATTGGATGAAATCTTGGAATCAAAATCCTTAAGAACGGGAATTATCCATGAACGAATCAATGAATTATGGCAAGAAATAATGGGAGCAAACATTACCCATTATACTGAGAAAATTATCCTAAAAGGTAACACGCTCTTCGTTTCATTGAATAGCGCAGCCTTAAGGGTAGAACTGAGTTATGGTAAAGAAAAGATTATTAAAATGATGAATAAAGAGCTGGGTAGTGAAAAAATCAAAAAAATTGTACTACGCTAAAAAATTTCTCTACCGGAGAAATGAAATGCTCCTTCAATCTTAGCGTTTTCATTGCTATCAGATCCATGTACTGCATTTTCTCCAACTGAAGATGCAAACTGTTTACGTAGGGTTCCATCAGCAGCTTCTTTCGGGTTTGTAGCTCCAATCAAAGTTCTGAAATCGTCAACTGCGTTTTCTTTTTCAAGTATAGCAGCTACTATAGGACCTCGAGTCATGAAAGACACTAAATCATTGAAAAATGATCGTTCCTTGTGAATCGCATAGAACAACTCAGCATCACGTTGGGACAGTTGAGTCATCTTCATAGAAACTATTCTAAATCCCGAAGCAATGATTTTAGCAAGGATTGCTCCAATGTATCCATTTTCTACAGCATCAGGTTTGATCATTGTGAAAGTTCTGTTTGAAGGCATAGAGGTTAATTTTGATGCAAATTTATAAAAAAAGTATTCGGTTACTTCTCATACCATATTAATTAATTTTAATGATATTGGTAAAAAAAAACAGAATCAAATTTTGGTATATTTGAATACATGGAAAAAAAACTGCTAAAAGCATTTCAAAAAGTACTTTTTACACCCAAAAAAATAATCATCATTCCTCATAAAAATCCTGATGGCGACGCATTGGGGAGTAGCCTTGCCCTTAATACGTTTTTAAATAAAACCGGACATGATTCGTGTGTAATTGCTCCCAATGAGTACCCCGAATTTCTTAATTGGATGCCAGGTCAAGAGCAAATCAAAAAATTTTCACAAACTCCAGATAAATTGACCCAAATGATTGAAAATGCAGACATCATATTCACCCTTGACTTTAATCAGTTGAGTAGAATCGATCAAATGGCTCTGGTTGTAGAACGTAGCAATGCGCCAAAAATAATGATTGACCATCACGAGCACCCTGGAGATTATGCTTCAATAAGCTATTCAGACACGAATAAGGGATCTACTTGCGAAATGATATATGAATTGATTTCAGGTTTGGATCGCGATCAGATTGATGTCACAATAGCTACTTGTCTCTACACCGGAATAATGACCGATACTGGTTCATTTAGATTTCCCTCAACTACGGCTAAAACACATCAGGTTGTAAGCATACTGATTGAAAAGGGTGCTCAACCCCATTTGATACATCAAAAAATTTACGACACCTATTCTTTCAATAGATTACAACTTCTAGGAACTGCGCTCCGTAACATAAAAAAAATTAATGGAATACCTGCTGTTTACATAACACTTTCACAAAAAGAATTAAATAAAAATAAATTTAAAAAAGGAGATACTGAAGGCTTTGTAAACTATGGCTTAAGTCTTAGAGGTGTATCATTGGCTGTAATCATGATTGAAAATGAAACTGAGAAAATAATCAAAATGTCTTTCCGATCTAAAGGCTCATTCGATGTAAATAACTTTGCAAAAAAATATTTCAATGGTGGAGGGCATGTTAATGCAGCAGGAGGAATGTCAGATCTGACTCTAAATGAAACTGTTGAACAATTCCTAAAAGCAATAGCCTATGAAAAATCTCAATTTAATATTTAGGATTTTATTCCTTCTAAATTTTTTAATTCATTTGAGTTGCCAAAATCCTGAGCCACGCAGACCCATTAACAAACAAAAGAAATTTTTTCTAAAGGAATCTGCCAAAAGAAATAAAAACATTATTGCAATTGAACAATCTTTATTTCAACAGGCCATAGATCAAGAAAAAAAGCTGTCTTTTAAAAATTCACCCCAAGGATTTTGGTATGCCTATAAAAAAAATATCGATTCTGATGAAAGCTACCCTCAAAAAGGGGATCTTGTTAGTTTTAAATATCGCATAGAAGATCTAAACGGGAATCTTCTTTACAATGAAAAAGATTTGGGTAATGTTAGCTTTTTTGTGGACCAAGAAGATTTGATACCTGCACTAAGAGAAGGTGTAAAATATCTACGTCCTAAGGAAATTGGTGTATTTCTTTTTCCTTCCTACCTTTGCTTTGGCTATCAAGGAGATGGAGAAAAAATAGGTATTAATCAACCCCTTCGTTTTACTATTGAACTTTTAAAACTCAAAAAAAACTAAAAAATGAGAAAAAATAATTTATTAGGACTTTTTTTTGCAATACTGATTATTGGTTGCAACCAGCAATATCCTGAATTAGATGAAGGATTATACGCCAACATAAAAACAAACAAAGGGGATATTATTCTGCAATTGGAGTTGGAAAAGACTCCTGTTACAGTAGCCAACTTTATTTCCTTGGCAGAAGGAAATAATTCAAAAGTTGATGAAAAGTTTTCTGGTAAAAAATATTATGACGGCATAATATTTCACAGGGTCATAAAAGATTTTATGATTCAAGGGGGTGATCCCACTGGATCGGGCTCTGGAGGTCCCGGCTATCAATTTATTGATGAATTTACAGATTTGAAACATAGTGGACCTGGAATACTCTCAATGGCAAATTCAGGACCAGAAACTAACGGCAGTCAGTTTTTTATCACCCACAAAGAAACTCCTTGGCTTGATGGAAAACACACTGTTTTTGGGAAAGTAATCAAAGGACAAGCTGTTGTGGACAGTATTTTACAAAATGACACAATTGTCAAAGTATCTATTATAAGAAAAGGAATCAATGCCAAAAAATTTGATGCTCCAAAAGTTTTTTCAAATTATTTTGAGGAGAAAATATTACTGGAAAAAGATAGAAAAGAAAAATATGCAAAAGAACTTGAAAAATTGACTTATGGAATGAAGCAAACCGATAGCGGACTCTACTATAAAATCATACGCGAAGGAACTGGAAATCTTCCCTCTAAAGGAAATAACGTTTCAGTTCACTACAGGGGAATGCTTCCAGATGGAACAGTTTTTGACTCTTCATATCAACGGAATGAACCGATTGTTTTTCCTCTGGGAATGGGCAGAGTGATTAAAGGATGGGATGATGGTATTGCTTTACTCAAAAAAGGATCATCGGCAAAATTGGTCATTCCCAGTGAATTGGGTTACGGGTCTCGAGGTGCTGGAGGCGTTATTCCTCCAAATACTATCTTGATTTTTGAGGTAGAATTGGTCGATTTTAATTAAAAAAACTCCTAGGCTCGTACCATTTTACCATTCGATATTAAATTCCATGAAAAAAAATATAACCATATTGGTCTGGCTTTCGGCTATTCCATTGTGGTTAATAATCTACTTTGCGCGAGATAATCCTGAAATAATTGAAAAATACTATTCTGAGATTTTTTATCCTCTGGTCTTAGACTTACATCAATTGTTTCTGGATTTGATACCCTTTTCACTCGGAGACATCCTATATCTTCTGCTACTTCTTTTTATTGCTAAAACTATTTATAAAAAAATATATAACTGGAAAGTTAAACCACTGAGCATGTTTCTGGATTTTGGAACATTCGTAATTATATTGGTTTGGATATTCCATCTGAGCTGGGGATTCAATTACCATAGACTTCCACTGAATAAAAAACTAAAAATACCCTATAAATATAGTGAAGAAGATTTGGTACACCGTTTAGATATAATTATTGATGAATCAAATAAATTTCACATTGGTATTGTTTCCTCAGATACTTTGGCTGTAAATTTTCCTTATTCAAAGGAACAAATTTTTGAAAAAATTAAGCTATATAATCCCATTTATCAAGAAACGCACTTACGTTCCTCTAAAGTCAAAAAATCACTAATAAGCCTTACCCTATCTTACATGGGATATTCTGGATATTTAAATCCCTTTACTCTAGAATCTCAAGTAAATTCCAAAATACCAATTCAAAGCTTGATTACCACATCACTCCACGAATCAGCGCATCAATTGGGGTATGCAACTGAAAAAGAAGCTAATTTTATAGCTTATCTTTCCGCAATTAAATCTGATGACCAATATATTCGATATGCCGGAAAAACTTTCGCTTTTAGGTATTTATATAATGAATTATACAAACTGGATTCAAAGATTGCAAAAAATAAATTAAAGCGATTAAATCCCGGTATTATTAAAAACTTTAAGGAAGTCAACGATTTTTGGAGGAAATATGAAAATCCCTTTGAAATTATTTTTGACAAGACCTATGACAACTATCTTAAGGTCAATGGACAAAAAAATGGTATTAATAGTTATAACGAAATGGTTGGTTTGGTTATTAACTATCACAAAAACGAAAAGCGATTTTGAAGTTTTTAGATAATTACCTAATAACTTTGTAAAAAAAAGGTTTGAAAAACATAAGCAGTGCTCACAACCCATTGGTCAAAAAACTTAATCTTTTGATAAGTAAGTCAAGGGTGCGAAAAAAAGAAAAACGTTTTGTGGTATCGGGAGAGCGTGAGTTAAGCAGAGCTATTGAAATGGGTTATAAAATTGACTATCTTTTCCTTAGGGAAGCTTTTGATGGAGTAGCTTTTTATCAATATTCAGCCAATAGTTAGGAATTAAGTACTACTCTTTTTGATCGTATATGCATGCGATCAGGCACTGAAAAGGTCATTGCTGTATTGCAGGCCAAAAATCATTATATCAAAGATATTTATGTTAATAATGACAGTCGTTTACTAGTGGTGGAGGCTCCCGAAAAACCTGGCAATATAGGGGCGCTTCTCAGAACAGCTGCAGCTGCCGGTTGGGATGCAGTAATCATTGCCAATCCCAAAACCGATCTTTACCACCCTCAAATCATCCGAAACAGTTTGGGAGGCGTCTTTTCTATTCCTATTGCCACTGATAATACGGAAGATGTAATTTCATTTTTGGAAAAAAATGCTTTTAATATATCTGCTGCTGCATTGGATCACAAAGCAAAACATTTCAAAAGAGTCAAATACAAAAAACCATTGGCACTGGTTTTTGGAACAGAGGATAAAGGTCTCGACCAAAAATGGTTAAAAAAGGCACAACAGATCATCAAAATTCCTGTTAAATTCCCAATTGATTCTCTAAATCTATCAGTTTCGGCAGGGATTTTGATGTATCACTGCGGAGATCAATGATTTTGTCGAATTAAAAGTTTCGAGTACCTTTATTATGCCTATGATTATCAGTGAGAAAATAGAGAATAAAGAGATTGCTAAGCAGTACAAAGAGTTGCTGCAAATCAGCTATCAAACCTTATCTGATGAGGATAAAAAACTGATTCGTTCTGCTTTTGACACTGCTGTTAATGCCCATAGAAATCAGCGTCGTAAATCTGGTGAGCCATATGTTTTACACCCAATTAGTGTAGCTAAAATTGTTGCACACCAAATAGGTCTGGATGCTACCTCTATTGCAGCTGCTCTTTTACACGATGTAGTAGAAGATACTGAGTACAGTTTTGATGATATTGAAAAACTCTTTGGAAGTGATGTAATGAAAATCGTCGAAGGATTGACCAAAATTTCCAAACTCAGTAAGGAAAATAATGTTTCACTTCAAGCACAAAATATTAGGAAACTACAGCACACCCAAAACGATGACATCAGGGTCATCATTATCAAAATCGCAGATCGATTACACAATATGCAGACCCTAGATTCAATTCCTGAATACAAGCAAATCAAAATCGCTTCTGAAACCCTATATATTTATGCCCCACTATCTCACAGGATTGGACTCTATAACATTAAAACTGAATTGGAAGACCTGAGTTTTAAGTATACCGAATATGATCGATACGTATTTATCAAAAATAAAATTGAAGACAGCAAAGAAGAACAAGATCAATACATTAAATCTTTTTCCGAGATAATTAAATTTGCTCTTGCAGAGGAAAAATTAAAATATCAAATTAAGGGAAGAAGTAAATCTATTTTCTCAATTAATAGGAAAATGGTTATACAAAACATTCCATTTGAGAATGTTTTTGACAAATTTGCCATTCGCATTATTTACAGAGCTACTCACCGAAATGAAAAGTTTTTGGCCTGGAAAATCTACTCCATCATAACAGACCACTTTACCCCAAATCCCACCCGCCTGAGAGATTGGATCACAGCCCCAAAATCAAATGGATATGAAGCATTGCACATCACCGTGATGGGGCCCAATAGCAAATGGGTAGAGGTACAAATAAGATCCGAAAGGATGAACGAGATAGCAGAAAAAGGATATGCTGCGCATCATAAATATAAGCAAGGAGATCATAAAGATTTCGGGATTGACTCATGGCTAGACAAGCTTCAAGAGGTTTTAGAAAGCAACAACGAAAATCCCGTTGATTTTGTAGAAAACTTTAAACTCAACTTGTACGCTAAAGAAATCTTTGTATTTACTCCCACTGGAGAAATCAAATCATTACCTAAAGGAGCAACTGCATTGGACTTTGCTTTTAGTATTCATACCGAAGTAGGAATGAAAACAAGAGGTGCCAGAGTCAATGGAAAACTCGTTCCGCTTAGCAGATCTTTAAAAAACGGTGAAAATGTAGAAGTTATTACTTCTGAAAATATCAAACCAACCGCCAATTGGTTAGACTTTGTTCAAACCTCAAGAGCCAAATCAAAAATCAAGTCATCACTTAATGAGGAGAAGAAAATTATTGCTGAGGATGGGAGAGAAACCTTGAGAAGAAAATTAAAACAACTTAAGATTAAATTAAACGATAAAACCATCGGGCATATGTTGCGTTATTTCAATCTTAACAACAGTCAAGATTTATTCTACCGCATCGGATTGGGAACAATCAATAATAAACAATTAAAGGATTTCTCAACTGAATTTAACAGTAGTTTCCTCAATTTTATCAAGAAAAGAATAAGAAAACAAAGTCCTGTTTTCAAAAAGGAAGACAAAGATCAAATCACGCAACGATTTGACACCTTGGTTTTCGGTAAAGAGAAGGAGAGTCTAAAACACAACCTGTCACCCTGTTGCAATCCTATTGCAGGTGATCCTGTTTTTGGATTTATCAGTATTAATGAGGGTATAAAAGTACACAAAAAAGACTGTACAAATGCATTATCCCTTCAGTCTAATTTTGCTTACCGAATTATTAAAGCAAAATGGGTGGATTCTTCCTCGGATGAGTTTACAGCAATTTTAAAACTTTCGGGTATTGATAATATTGGAATTGTTAGTGAAGTTACCCAGTCAATCTCCCGTGACATGAGCGTAAATATCAATAAGTTGAATTTCGACAGTGAGGATGGGATTTTTACAGGCTTAATCAGCGTAAGTGTAAAAAATAAAACTATACTCAATCGTTTGATTAACAGGATTTTAAAGGTTAAAGGTGTAGATAAAGTTCTCAGAGAATGATTTAAGACATATATTTGTAAAAATGGAAAAAAATAAATCCAATCAAGAAATTGTTAAAGAGGTTTTTGTTAACTTTCTTAATAAACATGCCCACCGTAAAACCCCGGAGCGATTTGCCATATTGTATGAAATTTATGACAGTGATGAACATTTTGACATAGAGTCGTTATATATCACCATGAAAAATAAAAATTACAGGGTAAGCCGAGCAACACTTTATAATACAATCGAGCTCCTTTTGGAGTGTGGATTGGTGAGAAAACACCAGTTTGGTAAAAACCAAGCCCAATATGAAAAGTCATATTTTGACCGCCAACACGATCATATTATCTTCACAGATTCGGGAGAAGTAAAGGAGTTTTGTGATCCAAGAATACAAAATATTAAAAAAACAATCGAGGAAATATTTGATGTTGATATCCACAATCATTCTCTGTATTTTTATGGAACAAAAAAAGAGTAAATTCATAATTTAATATGTCCGTAGACTTACTACTTGGCCTCCAGTGGGGCGACGAAGGGAAAGGTAAAATCGTTGATGTATTAACTGAATCCTATGATATTATTGCTCGTTTTCAGGGGGGGCCTAATGCAGGGCATACCCTTGAGTTCGAGGGTATCAAACACGTATTACATACTATCCCCTCAGGAATTTTTCACCCTAATGCGATAAATTTGATTGGTAATGGAGTAGTTATTGATCCAATAATTTTCAAAAAGGAATTGGAAAACTTGACTCCTTATAATATCGATTTTTACACAAAATTATTGATATCTAAAAAAGCCCACCTTATTCTGCCCACCCACAGATTACTTGATGCTGCGTCTGAAGCATCCAAGGGAAAAGCTAAAATTGGCTCAACACTAAAAGGAATTGGTCCAACCTATATGGACAAAACCGGTAGAAATGGTTTGCGAGTAGGTGATGTTTTAACCAAAAGCTGGATAGATCGCTATCATATTTTGACCCAAAAACACCTCAAAATGCTAAATTTTCACAATGTGGATTTGGAATATGATTTGAGCGAATTGGAAGGTCAATTTTTTGAATCCATAGAAACTTTGAAAAAATGCCAAATAATTGATAGCGAAAACTATTTACATCAAGCACAAGACGCCGGAAAAAAAATTTTGGCAGAAGGTGCTCAAGGTTCATTATTGGATATTGACTTTGGAACCTATCCTTATGTTACCTCCTCATCTACAACTGCAGCTGGAGCATGTATAGGCTTAGGGGTCGCACCTAATAAAATCAAAGAGGTTTTTGGAATATTCAAAGCCTATACAACCCGGGTGGGCAGCGGACCTTTTCCCACTGAATTATTTGATGAAATTGGTAAGCGAATTGCCAAAATCGGTCATGAATATGGTGCTACAACAGGAAGAGCAAGACGATGTGGTTGGATTGATCTTATTGCACTAAAATATTCGATTAGGGTCAACGGTGTCACACAACTGATGATGATGAAAGGCGATGTTCTCTCTGGTATAGAAACCATTAAAGTTTGTAATCAATACAAAACAAAGCAAGGAATATACGATTACTTCCCTTTTGACATAAACGATGAATCTGTCTCCCCAAAATATATAGAATTACCTGGATGGGAGGAAGATTTAACAAAAATCAATTCAGTCGATAAACTTCCCAAAAATTTTATAGACTATATCCATTTTTTGGAGCGCGAACTAATGACACCCATAAAAATTGTTTCTGTAGGACCTGACAGAAAACAAACCATTTTAAGGTAGATTTTTTATTTTAGCTCCAACAATAACTAACGGTGAGAAAGAATATTCAAATCGGTATACTTCAGCTCATTTTTCTATTAACAATTGGAAAATCATTAGCACAGGAAAATCAAAAGATTATTGAAATCATTCAGGCCGGAGGCTCTACCCAAGACCAATTAAATTTTCCAGGAGCCAATATACTAGTAAAAAAAAATGATGTTAGAGTTCACCTTTTTCACGAGGGGGCTCTGATCAAATCAAATGTCTCCTATTTTTATCCTGAAGAAAATTTTTTTAAAGCTAATGGCGATGTGATATTTACTCAAGGAGACACTTTAAAAATGACATGTGATCAAATCGAATACTATGGTAGTAGTAAACTTGCAAAAGCATGGGGTAGTGTAGCCCTAGAAAGGCCCGACATGAATCTAAAAACAGATACCCTCTATTTGGACCGTGCCAATTCAAAAGCCTTTTACAATTCATTTGGAACTATTGTTGATGAAAAAAGAAAACTCACCAGCATAAGAGGAATCTACTTTATGGATGAAAAAAAATACCGATTTATATCTAGGGTTAAAATTGACGATCCAGAATACGAACTCAAATCTGAACAACTTGACTATTTTACAGAAACGGATAAAGCTTTCTTCTATGGAAAGACAACCATTGTAGGGGAGGAATATGATATATTTTGCGAAAAAGGAGCATACGATACCCAATTACAGAAAGGTAATTTCCAGAAGAATGCCGTAATATTTTATGACAATAAAGAAATAAGAGGGGACAGCTTGTATTTTGAAAATGAAAAAAATTATGCAGCCGCAACCAATAACATTAGTGTGATTGATACACTAAACAAATCTGTAATCAATGGTCATTATGGTGAAATTTTCAAAGCCAAAGATTCTGCTATTATTACCCGTAGAGCATTGGCAATCAACATTATTGATCAAGATTCACTCTTTATCCACGCTGATACTTTAATAGCAACTGGGCCTACTGAAAAAAAAATCCTCAGAGGATACTATGATGTCAGAATTTTCAAGAAAGACCTAAGGGGAAAATCAGATTCTCTTCATTTGGATCAAAGCACTGGACTCATCAAATTACTTAAATTACCTTTGACTAGAAAGGAAAATCAAATTTTAACTGCCAGTCAAAAAAATGCCAAAAACCCTATTTTATGGTTTGGGAAAAGTCAAATGTCAGGAGATCAAATATTTCTGACTTCTGACATGAAAACTAAAAAATTAGATTCTCTCAAAATAATAGGAAATAGCTGGATAATTGAAAAAGATTCCATAAGCGGCATCGGATTTAATCAAATTAAAGGAGGGTTACTTGATGGTCTTTTCAAAGAAGGAGAACTTCGTGAAATTGATGTAATGAAAAATACCGAGGTCATTTATTATATGTACTCGGACGAAGACAATGAGTTGATTGGGATTGACAAAACTACATGCAGCCGCTTGAAAATGGTTACCAGAGAAAATCAGATTGAAGATATTACTTTCTTTGTCAGCCCGGATGGAAATTTGTTTCCAGACAAGGATCTACCCATCAACGAACGAAAACTTGAAGGTTTTATTTGGAGGGAGGAAGAACGTCCTGATTCCATACTTGAACTTTTTAGCGATAATGATAATCAGTTTCAACCTGCTGAAATAATAGAGATAGGTATACCAGAGGCTTTCATGGAAAAAGTAGATTAATAAATGTTGAAAGATTTTTTAAAATATCAAGCCAAAACCACTCCTCATCCCCTTGGCTTAGAAATTGAGTATGCCAATGGTAGCTATCTATATGACGTTGAAGGGAAATCCTATTTAGATTTTATAGCAGGTGTATCGGCACTCCCATTAGGACATTCACATCCAAAAGTGGTCAGTGCGCTCAAATCTCAAATCGAAAAATATATGCATGTAATGGTTTACGGCGAATTTGCTCAGGCTCCTGCAATAGCACTCTGTAAAACACTGGTCCATTTACTACCCAAAAATCATGAAGTTGTTTATTTAACAAACTCTGGGACTGAAGCTATTGAGGGTGCTTTAAAACTAGCTAAGAGAGTGACTCGCAGATCCGGACTCATTGCAGCAAACCACTCCTATCATGGAAGTACTCATGGGGCATTAAGTTTACTGGGCTTCGAGGAACAAAAAAAAGGATACCGCCCACTTCTTACAGGGGTAAGTTTTCTAAATTTTAATGAAGAAAAAGACCTAAATCGGATCGATGAAAACACTGCTGCTGTGTTGCTGGAAACCATTCAAGGGGGTGCTGGTTTTGTTTTACCCAGGGATAATTACTTAAAAAAAGTAAAAAAAAGATGTGAGGCTGTGGGAGCATTACTCCTACTTGATGAAATTCAACCTGGATTTGGTAGGACGGGAAAAATGTTTGGATTTGAAAACTTTGATGTGGTTCCGGACATTATTGTGATGGGAAAAGCACTGGGAGGAGGTTTGCCCATAGGAGCTTTTTCAGCCTCAAAAAAATTGATGGTAAAATTTGAAGATGAACCAAAGTTGGGACATATCACAACTTTTGGAGGAAATCCTGTCGTTGCAACCTCAGCATTAACAACTATCAATGAAATTGTTTCTACAAAATTGATTCAACAAATTGCTAACAAAGAAAAAGTTTTTAAAAAAAATCTCAATCATCCGTTGATCAAAAAAATTCAAGGAAAAGGTTTGATGTTAGCCCCTATTTTCGAAAATCCTGAAATTCCCAATTATCTAGTGTCGCGATGTATTGAAAAAGGGCTTCTGCTGTTTTGGCTATTGTGGGAAAAAAACGCCATAAGAATCTCTCCACCCCTGAATATTAAGGAGGAAGAGATTGTTATGGGATGCCATATCATCAAAGAAACACTTGACGAAATATAGACCAATGTTAATACTTTTGTTGAAAAGAAAAAATCGACATCCTAAATGAATGCTTCAATCTTATATAATTTTAAATAATTAATTAAGTTTTATGTTCGATAATTTATCGGAAGACACCAACCCCTCCCTATCCAAATTTGAGAAGATGCTCAAAACTAATCAAGTGCTCTTTTTTGATGCCCTTGAATTTGAAAATATCATTCACCACTACATTGATTTTGCACAACTCAACCTTGCAAAAAAAGCCATAAAAATGGGAATGGATCAACATCCGCAAAATGTAGAATTGATGTTATTGAAGAGTGAAATTCTTCTATTTGACGGTGAGCATAAAGAAGCTGAGGACTTACTCGTTGAAATTGAAAGAATATCCCCTGAACACGAAGAAATCTTTTTGCAAAGAGCAAATATTTTCTCTAAAAAAAAGAATCATCCAAAAGCCATTAAATTACTGGAAAAAGCATTGGAATTAACCGATGAGCCAATTGAAATATGGAATTTAATGGGAATGGAATATCTATTCCTAGAGGATTATATTAGAGCAAAACAATACTTTTACCAATGTATTCAAGAGAATTCGTTTGACTACCAATCACTTTACAATCTTCTTTATTGTTACGAACAATTGGGAGAAAATACAGAGGCCATCAATACTTTGAACAACCTTCTCGAAATCAATCCTTACAGTGAAGTTGCATGGCATCAACTAGGAAAAATATACATAAGGATTAATAAGTTCGAAGAGGCGCTTTCTGCTTTTGAATTTGCAATTATCAGCGATGCTTGTTTTACTGGAGCAGATATTGAAAAAGGAAAACTACTTGAAAAAATGGGTCGTATCAATGAAGCCATTGACAACTATGTATTCTCGCTCAATTTTAATGACCCTAATGCCTTTGTCAACCACAGAATTGGACTTTGTCATCTTAAATTGGGCAATGATAAATTGGCTGTAAAATATCTGGAAGAATCTATTAAACTGGAACCAAATCACGAAAATAGTTGGTTAGCACTTATTGACTTTCTTATTGACACTAATGACTACTTTAAAGCAAAGTATTATGTTAACAAATCTTTACAGTCCAATTCAGACAGTAGGGAGTTGTGGAAAAAAAGTGCACTAATTCATTTCCACCTTAATTTCTATATGGAAACATCAGTAGCATGCGAAACCACAATCAATCTTGGAGATCACAATGCAGATATTTGGACTCTTTGGGTGGACTCACTCATGCTAACCGATGATTGGCAAAGAGCTCTTGAAATAGGACAAAAAGCTCTGCAATTTCATCACAAAAATCCTTCATTTTTATTTCGTTTAGCAGGATGTAAATACAGATTGGGAAATAAAAGCGAAGCATTTTACATTTTTGACAAAATCAAAAATAATATAAAGATTCCAAGAAACATCAAACATTTGTTTACTGAACTGATCAAGATTTAATACATTATTTATAGCCATCTAATTCGGTTTTTCGCTATATATTGCGTTAAATTTTGATTGTTGAAAAATCTTATTTCCAAACAAAATATCCTTCTATATCTAAAGGGAGTGGCAATGGGGACCGCCGATCTGATGCCAGGGGTCTCTGGAGGAACAATCGCACTTATTCTTGGAGTTTACAAAGAACTCATTGAGTCCATTGAATCGATCAATCTTAAAAGCCTTAGGAGCATCAAAAAAAATGGTTTTAGGGGTTTTTGGAACATGATCAATGGTGATTTTCTGTTAGTTATTTTTTTGGGAATTATATCTGCAATTATAAGCTTGTCTTTTATCATTGACTGGCTGATCAACGAATATCCTATCCCGCTTTGGTCTTTCTTTCTAGGGTTGTTATTGGCCAGTATTTTTATATTAAAAAAAGAGCTGAGACGATGGAATGTTTTCAATATACTATTGGTAATTTTTAGTGCTAACGTATCTTTTTTTTTAATACAAATGACCCCTATTAATAAGGAAATAAGTATGATCTATTTATTTATATCAGGCTTTTTGGGGATAATTGCAATGATACTGCCAGGAATCTCAGGAGCCTATATTCTGATTATAATGGGTACCTATAGTACCGTTATCGGGCTGATAAAAGATTTACTAATCAGCTTGACTAACATGCAGATGGAACTTATAATTCCCACTTTTACAAAACTCTCCATCTTTGTTTTGGGAATCGTACTAGGACTTAGAATTTTTGCCTCCGCATTGAAATGGCTGTTTGACAAAGAACACGACAAGACCATGGCGGTGCTAATTGGTCTGATGATTGGAGCGCTTAACAAAATATGGCCTTGGCAGCAAAAATATGAGTTAGTACTGGCTAATAATACCAAAATACTAAATAAACCCATTTCACCTTATGATTATCCCGAGAACCCTCAACTTACACTTGCTATTATTTTTTTTGTAGTTGGCTTATGCTTGGTTTATATTTTGTATAAAAAAAATTTAACCCCACCCAAGTGAACGAAAAAAAAATATCTTTTCGAAAAGGTTTTGTCCTAATTTTAAAAGGGATTGCCATGGGAGCAGCCAATAAGGTTCCTGGAGTTTCGGGTGGTATTGTTGCATTTGTAGCTGGATTTTATGAAGAATTAATATACTCCCTCCAGAAAATAAATCTCAAAGCATTCATCATTTTAATCAAAAGGGGCTGGCGTCCTTTCTACCAATACATCAATGGTCGTTTTTTAGTATTGCTTTTTTCGGGGGTTGTAATCAGCTATTTTAGTGTGTCTTTGATCTTAGATCACCTGATCAAAAATTATGAAATGCATATTTTAGCCGTATTTTTTGGAATGATACTTTCTTCCTTGTATTTTGTTTTTTTTGAGTTAGAAAAATGGAATTTAAAAACATTACTCTTTTTTTTTATTGGGTTATCAATTGGATTAATCATTATGGTATCCAAGCCCTCCTCTGAAAATGATAATATTCTTTTTGTGCTTTTTTGTGGAATCATTAGTGTTTCAGGAATGACCCTTCCAGGATTGTCAGGCTCATTCCTTTTACTTTTACTTGGTAATTACACCCTTCTTATAGTCGATTCGGTTAATGCTATATATTATACCCTAACGGATTTGTTTCAATTCAACTTCAAATTTGTAGAAGATCATTCCAGAATGAAGCTACTAAAATTGGCAGCAACCTTTACTGCCGGATCTATTACAGGATTGGTTTTATTCTCCAACGTAATGAGTTATGTTTTGAAGAAATTCAAACCAGTTACACTGGCAACCATAATAGGTTTTATCGCTGGTTCATTAGGAGTGATTTGGCCTTGGAGAAACGAAGTTT
>JAYPMF010000008.1:16986-28395 GCA_038129785.1 Flavobacteriaceae bacterium | reverse complement strand
TCAATCTCGTAGAATAACTTCATGGCTTCAACCACCCATAAAACGTCTCCTTCTTTAACAGTATCTCCCACCTCGATAAATACATCTTTGTCCGGAGAAGGTTTTCTGTAAAAAGTTCCAATCATAGGAGATTTAATTGTAATTAGATTGTCAGCTTCATCATTGACAATCTTGCTTTCAGTTTTTACAGGCGGCTCAGTATCAGTTACAACTGGAGGTTGCTGTTGTGCAGGCACCATTATGCTTGGCACAGTTTGCACTGTAGTTTGCATTTCTGTAGCATTAGAATCAGCATTGGTTTTGATGGTGATCTTGAAATTATCCATTTCAAGTTTCACCTCATGTGCTCCAGATTTTGCTACAAACTTGATTAAATTTTGAATTTCCTTAATTTCCATTATTCAAATAATTAAAATTTTAATATGTCCATGTTAAATAGGCTGCCCCCCAAGTGAAACCTCCACCAAAAGCAGCAAAAACCAATCGATCCCCTGGACTTAATTTTGATTCGTAATCTTTTAATAAAAGTGGTAGAGTTGCCGCAGTTGTATTTCCAAAATATTCAATATTTGTCATGACTTTCTCGTCAGGTAAACCAATGCGTTTTGCAATGGCATCAATAATTCTTTTGTTGGCCTGATGAGGAACTAAATAAGAGATTTTCTCATGGTTAATTTCATTACGTTTCAAAATTTGCTCTATGGCATTAGCCATTTCTGAGACAGCATATTTGAATACAGTTTTGCCATCTTGATAAAGATAATGCATTCCCCTTTTGAGGGTTTCCTCTGAAGTGGGAAACAATGATCCTCCACCTTTTATATTAAGAAACGTCCTTCCAGCACCGTCGGATCTCAAAAACTCGTCTTCCAATCCATAACCAGATTCACTGGGTTCAAACAGAGCCGCTCCTGCGCCATCCCCAAAAATAATAGATGTTGTTCTATCTGAGTAATCAATTATGGAAGACATTTTATCTGCTCCTATCAATAATACTTTTTGATACCGCCCACTGGCTATCATATTGGAAGAATTGGACATTCCATAAAGGAAACCAGAGCAAGCAGCTTGAAGGTCATAGCCAAAGGCATTGGTCGCACCGATTTCAGAAGCTACGTATGCAGCAGTAGCAGCAACATTCATATCGGGGGTGATAGAAGCAAGGATGACAGCATCAATTTCTTTAGGATCTAAATTTCTTTTCCTGAGGAGGTCTTCAGCAGCCTTTATAGCCATAAAAGAAGTTCCTTTTGATGAATCTTTTAAAATTCTTCTTTCTTTAATTCCCGTTCTTACCACTATCCAATCATCATTGGTATCAACCATCTTTTCCAATTCAGCGTTGGTAAGCTTTTCCTCAGGAACATAAGCGCCTACTGCAGTTATAGCAGCCTTTATGGGGCTTGGATTGATATAATTCATCAGTAGATTACTTCCTTTTGAATTGTCAATATTATGTGTGAAGATAGTAGTTTTTTAGAGCAATCAAAATCTTTCTACACAAAAAAAGCCCTCCAAAAAAAAGAAGAGCTTATGTGTAATTGCTGTTCTAAATTATGCTTCGATTACCTCGTTATTGTCAATCAGAACTTTACCTCTATAGTAAAGTTTACCTTCATGCCAATGAGCACGATGGTACAAGTGAGCTTCACCTGTAGTACTACAAGTGCTAATTTGAGGGGTGATTGCCTTTACATGGGTTCTTCTTTTATCCCTTCTGGTTTTCGATATTTTTCTTTTAGGATGCGCCATTTTTGTCGCTTTTAGTTTTATAAATTACTTTAATAAATCTTTTAATTTGTCCCATCTTGGATCTGTTTCATCCGAAATGGATTTTTCTTGGGGCTGTAAATCTTTTAGTTTTTCTAAAATCTCAGATTTTAAAGTCCCCTCGGCAATCCCGGGATGGACTTTCTTTTGAGGGACAGACAGTACTATCATTTCGTAGATGTATTGAGCTACCTGAATTTCATGAGAACCATGTGCAAGGATTAAAATCTCATGATCGTCAAAGTTTTCTTCCACCCCAAACTTAACCAATAATCTAAATGAGGTATCAATTGACAAATCAAAAAGTTCAGTAGAGACATCACATGGGACAGTAACTCCACCTTTTGCTGTGAAATTCAGCTCCAAAAGGTTTGATTTTTTTTCAAAATCTAAACTAACCTGAATCCGGGAGTCACGGAAATCTAAAAAATTAAAGCTTTCAAAGAACGTATTGTCAATCTTAAATTCGAAACGATGTAAACCTTCCTTTAGACCAATGAACGGAATCAAGTATTCTGAAAACTGCTCCATCCTTCCAACTTTTAAGCCTGCAAATTTATCAAAAAAAAAGATTTTTATAGTATTCTTATTCTATTTTTCAACTTTACTGATATTGGTAAGATTTTTTTTCTCTTGTCTATTAAAGTAAATTTTTCGGGCTAAAAACATTGCATTTCTAAATGATTCCGTTTCGGCCAAACCTTTTCCTGCAATTTCAAAAGCAGTACCATGATCAGGTGAAGTCCTTACCTTACTTAGGCCAGCGGTAAAATTGACACCTGTGCCAAAGGTTAGAGTTTTAAAAGGAATCAGACCCTGATCGTGATAAATTGCCAAAACAGCATCGAATCGGAGGTGGGTTTGATGCCCAAAAAAACTGTCGGCTGCATAGGGTCCATAAACCAAATGGCCTAATTGTGATAATTCTTGTATTAATGGACGGGTAATTTCATCGTCCTCCTTACCGATTACACCTTTGTCCCCTGTGTGAGGATTAAGACCCAAAACTGCAATTCTTGGTCGACTGATTTTAAAATCCTCTTTTAGAGCACTTTCTAAATAATAAATTTTTTCTCTCAATAATTCAGTGGAAAGTATACCAGAGATTTCTTTAACTGCAATATGATCACTGACAAGAGCTACTTTCAATGACTCAGAGATCATAAACATCAAACTTTTTCCATCAAGTTCTTTGGCTAAGTAATCGGTATGACCTGTAAAGTCAAAATCCTTGGATTGTATGGTATCTTTGTTAATTGGCGCTGTGACCAAAGCATCAATCTCATCTTTTTTTAAAGCTGTAGTAGCGGACTTTAACGACTCGAAAGCAATTAACCCTGCTGTTTTTGAAGCTTCTCCAAAAACTAAATTCCCCACTGGCATGGGAAGATCAAATACATTTAATTGAGCTTTATGCAATCGATGATTGACTTTTCTCAGGGTAAGGCTTGAATTGAACCGAAAATGTTTTTTTTGATTTTCCAATAGTTTTATTGGTGCAAAAATCAAGGGGGTAAAGAATTCAAATAACCTTCGGTCCTCAAAAATTTTTAAGATGATTTCGATCCCAATACCATTGGGATCTCCTATAGAAATGCCCAGCTTAATTTTCCCCAACATTGGTGTCGCTTTTATTGCTAATTTTACCTGACAAATGTAATTAAATCTAACAGATGTTTACTGGAATCATTGAGGGGTTTGGTAAAGTAATTGATCTTGAAAAAGATCAAGAGAACCTTCACTTGAACCTTGAAAGTAGTTTGACCAAAGAATTAAAGATAGACCAAAGCTTGGCTCATAACGGTGTTTGCCTGACCGTAGTGGAAACAAAAGCTGATCGATACAAGGTCACTGCCATCCAAGAAACTTTAGAAAAGTCAAATCTTGGAGAGCTAAAAAAAGGAGATTTAGTCAATCTAGAAAGGGCAATGATAATTAATAATCGTTTGGATGGACACATTGTTCAAGGCCATGTAGATCAAGTCGGTTTATGTACCGGGGTTGATTTCAGGGGTGGAAGCTGGTTCTTTGATTTCGAGTATGGGAAGTATCAAAAAAACATTACCATAGAAAAAGGTTCCATTTGTGTCAACGGCGTCAGTCTAACTGTCGTAAACTCAGGGCTAAATAACTTTTCTGTTGCCATTATTCCTTATACATATGAACACACCAACTTCCACATGATCCAAAAAGGAGATACGGTAAACCTGGAGTTCGACATGATCGGAAAATACATTTCAAAACTTCACGAAATGCACTTGTAAAATTTTTAACTTATATTTAAAAAAACTATCTACAATGGGCATTCTTGAATTATCTACCATATTAATAACTTTAGCAGCAGTTTTTACACTTATTAATATAAGGCTTTTAAAGCTCCCACAAACTATTGGTTTGATGATTTTGGCACTTTGCTCGTCAATAATTGTTACCATAGTTGGAATTATTTTTCCTCAGATATTCGAAACCGTAGCAGAAGTAACGAAAGAATTTGATTTTAGTGAGTTGTTAGTAAATGTGATGTTACCTTTCTTACTTTTCGCTGGGGCCATAAGCGTAAACGTTCACGAACTGTTGAAAGACAAATTGACAATTCTTCTCTTGGCCAGCTTTGGGGTGATTTTTTCCACTTTTGCTGTTGGGTCGGGTGTATATTGGTTGATTGAGCAACCAATATTTGGTCTAGATAACATGGGTTTGACTTATATAGACTGCCTTTTGTTTGGTGCGCTAATTGCGCCTACTGATCCCATTGCGGTTTTAGCCATGATCAAAAAAATGAACTTGTCTTCTATCACTGAGACTCGTATTGCCGGAGAATCTCTTTTCAACGACGGTATTGGAGTTGTTGTTTTTTTAACCCTTTTAAGCATCAAACAAGATGGTGTCGAGAACATTACTGCTGCTGCAGTTGGTAGCTTGTTTGTGACCGAAGTTCTCGGGGGTATTGCTCTTGGAACAGTAATGGGCTATTTTGGTCTAAAGCTATTGAAATATATAGAAAATGAACATACCGAACTAGAAGTTTTAGTGACCATCTCATTGGTACTATTATTACCTATCATCTCTCATCAATTTCACTTTTCCGCTGTTTTAGGGGTCGTAATGATGGGATTATTTCTGAATCAAAATTTAGATATTGACAGTAAACAGGATGGCGTCCAAAAGGCCATGGGTGATTATGTCTACAAATTTTGGCACCTTTTGGATGAGACCCTAAACGCGATTTTATTTATTCTTATTGGATTGGAAATTATTATGATTTTTGAGTCTTTCCAATTACCGTTCATAACCATTTCCTTATTAGTAATTGTTTTGGTAGTGGTGTCCAGAGGTATAGGTGTAAGTATTCCTATAGCCTTTTTGTCACTATTCAAAAAGTTTGAAAAGAAAACGGCCTTGATCATCACTTGGGGGGGGCTCAGAGGGGGTTTAAGCGTTGCCCTTGCATTGAATCTCCCCGATGACATTGGTGAAGGTAAAGCCTTAATTCTTTTTCTCACCTATGTGATTGTTCTGTTTACAATATTAGTCCAAGGATTAACGCTAAAAAATATTGTAAAATAATAGTCATAAATTTTTACTCTGCTTATATTTGTCAATGAGATGTCAACGCTGTGACAACAGCCATGTCTAACTAATTTAGAAAGGAGGTGTCAAATGTCTTATATACGTAATTTAGGGAAGTTAGGACAGCAGATACCTACGAGTACTGTGTTCTAAGCTATCCTTATCTATAGGTTAAATGCGAGTCGATGGGCTCGCATTTTTTTTGATTTTGCTTAAAGGCTCTTTTTAAAGAATGATTATGTAGTAAATAATTATATTTATCTTTTAAAGCTATGCAAAATGATTTGGCCATTGTTGTTCCCTGCTATAACGAGGCCAATCGATTGCCTTTTATAAAGTTTGAAGATTTCCTCTCCCTCAACTCCACTGTGTTTATTTATTTCGTTAATGATGGCTCTAAAGACCAAACAATGGAGCTTCTAGAAGCCCTAAGAAATAAGTTCTCAAAGCAAATAGAAATACTTAATTTATTACAAAACCAGGGTAAAGCCAACGCTGTTTTAAAAGGGATGACGAAAGTTTTGGAAGATAAACGTTTTAAAAAAGTGGCTTATCTGGATGCTGATTTGGCCACTAGTCTTGAAGAGTGCATGCGCTTGTCAATTTACGTTAGAGAGAAGGTGGTATTGGCTTTTGGATCGAGAATTTTAAAAATTGACAATCAAATCAAAAGAAAATGGTATCGTTTTATTTTGGGCAGATTAGTTGCTACAGCCATTTCTAAAATCCTTGAACTGAGTATTTATTATTCTCAATGTGGATGTAAAATTTTTGAAGCTCAAACAGCAAAAAAAGTTTTTGACAAACCTTTTATTTCTAGATGGCTTTTTGATGTAGAAATTTTCTTTAGAATGATTGATATTTTCGGGAGAATAGAGATTCAAAATCATCTCAGGGAAATTCCCTTAAAAGCATGGATAGACACTCCTGATTCAAGAATCAGTCCCATGTATTTTTTTAAATTATGGTGGGATCTTTTTCAGATTAAAAAAAATTATAAAATTTGAGTTTAACCAAAAAAATCAAAAAAGACTTCAGATCACTCTATGGTTTGATATTTATACTTCTTGCCGGCTTAAGATTATTTTTTAACGCTCTCATTCCTTTGACTGATAAGACAGAAGCCCGCTATGGAGAAGTTGCCAGGTTGATGGCTGAAACCGGTAATTGGATTGTTCCACAAATTGACTACGGTATTCCCTTTTGGGCAAAGCCACCCCTTTCCACTTGGCTTTCCGCTGGGAGCATAAACCTGTTGGGAAACAGCGAGTTTGGATTAAGGCTACCTTATTGGATTTTAGCTATTTTGATTGCTTTTCTAATGATACCCTATGGTCACAAAAAAAAAATCAATGGCTTAATTCCAGGAATTATCCTTTTTACCATTCCTGAATTTTTTCTTCATGCCGGTGTAATCTCTACCGATATGATGCTTTCTTTTTCACTTGCTATAACAATGATGGGGTTCTGGGAATTTCTGCATTCTGAAAAAAACTTAACCCCAGGATTGCTTTTTTTTGTAGGAATGGGTTTCGGCTTATTGGCTAAAGGTCCAATTATTTGTGTGTTGAGTTTTCCTCCTTTATTTATATGGTGTATTCTCCATCAAATTTCATTTAAAAAGATCTTTAAGATGCCCTGGCTTAAGGGAGGAATTTTAGCCCTATTGATTGCACTTCCATGGTACTACCTAATGGAAAAAAAATCTCCTGGTTTTATTGACTATTTTGTGGTAGGTGAACACTTTCTCCGCTTTATTGACTCATCTTGGTCAGGGGACAAATACGGTTTTCCCAAGCAACAACCCTTGGGGATTATTTGGGCCTTTCTTTTTATAGGTTCTTTCCCATGGTCTTTTGTTCTTTTGGGTCAACTGAAACATGGGTTTCGAAAGATTTGGAACGATCCTTGGCAACTATTCCTTTGGCTTTGGATTCTATGGACTCCCCTTTTTTTTACGTTTTCAAAAAGTCTGATCCACACATATACCCTTCCGGTAATGATTCCTATTGCACTTTTAATCACCCATCACTGGCCCACCTCCAAAAGAAAAAAAACTACGATATTAATTGCTTTAGCTTTACCCATTTTGTTGTTCAGTGCTTACTTTTTGGAACCCACTCAAAAGATAATCTCTGGCAGCACAGATAAAAACTTAGTACTACATCCCGAAGTCGATCCCTCAAAACTTTATGCATTCCCCTTCAAATCATACTCCAGTCAGTTTTACTCTAAAGGAAAAATAAAAGTTATTCCTCTAGATAGGTTGGAAAAAATGGTTGAAGATACTATTGATTTCTCCATCATTATAAAAAAAACAGGACTTAAAGATCTCTCACCAGAAGTTGTCAATAAATTAAATCCAGTAATGGAAAGAGGAAAAGATGGACTTTATCAATTAAAATAAATTCAAATGGTATTTTTACATTGTGATTTGAAATGAAAGCTATAAATCAAAAAATATTGAATGAAATCGAGTAGAAATGATCGTCAGAAAATGTAATGTTAATCACATTTTCATTTTTTTTGTGTCATTTATTCTTAATGGTCAAATAACAGGAACCGTTATGAATAAATATACCAATGTACCTATTGAATATGCCACAATAATATTGAAAGGAGATGATGAAATTTTGGAGGGAACCATTTCAAAACCTGACGGTAGTTTTATTCTCCCCATTTCGGCTAATGGGAGTTTTATCATAGAAGTTTCATTTCTTGGCTATCAGACTATAGTTAGAGATAACATAAGTGTTCAAAAAAACACTCCTCTTGATCTGGGAGTCATAAGCTTACAAACTACCCAGAATTTGTTGAGTGAAGTGGTAGTAGACACTCAACGCTCTGCAATTCAAAATAAAATTGACAGACAGGTATATTCAGCCAGTGAATTTTCAATTGCTAAGGGTGGTACAGGAATGGATATCATCAGAAACCTACCTTCAATTACAATTAATAGCTTGGGTGAAATCAATTTTAGAGGAAGCTCTGGTTTAGTGGTGTTGGTTAACAACAAACCTGTACAGTCTGATATTAATAGTTTATTGAATCAAATTCCAGCTAACAGCATCAAAAATATCGAGATCATCACTGCTCCTTCTGCCCAATACGATGCAGAGGGAAAGGCAGGAATCATTAACATACTAACCCTTAAAAATACACTACAAGGTGACTATTTTCAGGTCAATACCTTACTGGGAGCACCATCCATCGAAGATTATGAAAACGCTCACCCCGCCAGACGATATGGTGTAGACATCACCTACAACACGGTAGGTGAAAAATGGAATTTTTCATCCGGTTTGAGCTTTCAAAGAAATGACCTTTCTGGAAGAAGAGAAGGAGACGTATATACTATAATACAGGATAAGTACACCCGATTTCCGTCTGATGGGGAAAGAAGTTTTAACGAAATCAATTACTCAGGTCGACTAACTGCAGATTATCAGCCCTCGGATAAGGATATATTTTCGCTTGGGCTTTATGTTGGAAAAAGAACCAAAGAACGAACTGCCGATATTGTCTATTATAATAATTACGCCATCACTGATAAAATTGACTACCAGTTTCAATATTACAATAAGAACCTGAGGATCAGAAAAAGTGATTTTGTTTTGGGAAGTTTGGATTATGATCATAGTTTTGAAAATTCAGCTCAGCTCAACACTTCCATTCTTTATGAATACACACTTTTGGGAGGACCTACTACCAACCGAAATTTGGGTCACCCCGACAATACAATTGTCTATCAAGATGAATATAATACCAACGAAAATCCGCTCTTCGGCATGCGGATCAATCTAGATTACACTTTCAAGCCCTTGAGCATAGGTAATCTAAAAATTGGTTACCAATATAGGAATCTAGATCACACCGGAGATTTTATCTATCAAAGAAAAAACAATGAATCGCTCCTTTTTGAATTAGTCCCTGAGTTTTCGAGTGAAGTAAACCTAAAACGTTCCATACATTCTTCTTATTTTCAATATGATATCTCCTTTGAAAAATGGAATTTTGCCGCAGGGTTGCGCATAGAAAATATGGATCGGAACCTGTCTTTAAATGACAAAACCGGGCAATTAGATGAAAGCTTCACAATGAATTTTACCAAGCTTTTCCCTTCAGCCAATATTAATTACCAACTGAAGGAAAATCTTTTGATTAACATGGCTTACAGCAAAAGAATAGAGCGTACTACTACCTTCAAAATGAATCCCTTTCCTGAAAGAGAACACTCTGAAACTCTTGAGCAAGGTGACCCCAATTTACATCCTGAGTTGATCGACCAAGTTGAGTTTGGAATAAATAAAAAAACTAAAAAAGGGAACAGTAGATTTTTTAGAATATATTATCGCTCTGTTAAAGATTTGATTAATAGGGTTAATACAGTATACAATGACACAATTTTGAATCGTATATATTCAAATGTTGGAAATGCTAAAGTGATTGGAAGAGAAAATGGAGGAGAATATAATTTAGGTAAAAAATTAAAGATTTTTTATTCGACTAGCTTTTACTATTACATAATTAAAGGGTCATTTGACGATCATATTATAAACACAGATGACTATGTATATAGTTTAAATTTAAATAGTACTTATAATTTCTCAAATAGCTCTTTTGTCCAACTTAACTTTAATTATCTTTCAAATAAAATAACTGCGCAGGGTAAAGATTCTGAGTATTACTCTCCTAATTTGATCTTTGTCAGGCATTTTTGGGACAATCAATTTACCGTTTCTCTCCAATGGAAAAATATTGATATGGGACTTATGAATAGCAATGAACAAAGGATTACCACTCAAAGAGAAGGTGAGTTTTACACCACTACGAATTATGTTTATGAGGTAGATATGATTCTGCTAGGCCTAAGTTATAATTTTAAAAATCGAAAAAACACCACCAAGTTCATCGAAAGCGAATTTGGAAAAAGGGAGTTCTAAATTTTGTGTGAACCATCACAAAAAGGCATTTCTTTGGATTTGTTACAACCACAAAGGGTGAATCTATTTCCATGTTTAATTGAGTTTCCCTCTAAGTCGGTTAGATTAACTTTCCCTTCAATTACAATCTGACCTTTGGCTTTTCGATAAATCCTTGGGGTTTGTTCTTCGTTTATATCTAATGTCATTTTTTTAATTTTTTTCGATTAAATAATCCATCCTTCTATTAATTAGATCGTTGGGCTTGTCATACCACTGAGAAGGAAAAATTTCTTTAGACAAATTGAATTTCAAATGGGGTTTTAAGTATTTGATCAGGGCCACGCTATTGAGTATAAGGTTGGCCTCTGTCTCTGACTTGGCATTCTTCAACAACTCTTCAATGATTTTGATATCGAACGAAACTTGGTTAAAAAATAAATATTCAGCAGCACGTAACCGGACTATGTTTTCGTTATCCTGATGCATCAGGTTTTTGATTTGAGTAGTAAATATTTTTGCTTTTTCTCCAAAAGTGGTACATACCACCAGGCCCCAATATCTTTTCCAGGGATTATCATTAGTAAGGGCTTGTTTTATTTTTGCTTGAGCTGAATCAAAGCTTAATAAATTTAGGTCTGCAATAGCAATCAATTCCTTAATTTCAGTATGATTCCTCTGGCCAAAAGCTACAGGATTTTCAATTGCATGCTCTAATAAATATGGTTCTGGATAAAAGCTAAGGTCGGGCATAGCAGCGAGTTTTTGTTGTAACTGTTTTCGCATCATCATCAAAATTTTCTGATGATCGTTACTTCTTGAGAGGTCATTCACCTCATGGGGATCTTGCTCTATATCGTATAATCCCTCAGGGCCTCTGGGTTCAAAAAATTGGCGCTGTTTTGCGTTGAGATTTCCAGAATTATAAAGTGTATTCCATTCTTGAAATGCAAGCATTTTATAACGATAAAAATTAAATAAGGCATCAATATTAAAAGGTTGATAGTTTCTTATGTACTTGTATTTTCCAATCCTCAGAGTTCTAACTAGGTCGTATTTCTCGTCAAAGCGATCAGCGTAGCCAAATGTTGTTTTCTTTTTTTTGATTTTCAAAGAATCAGAAATTTTTCCTGAAACGGCTGTACCA